>RFMK01000002.1 GCA_009927705.1 Actinomycetota bacterium
GCATTTGAACACGCGATATCCCAGAGCACTTCTTGCTCATAACCACCTGCATCGCCCCAATCGGAAAGCGCTTGGGCGTAAGCCATCTGTTCGCTCTCTGAGTCGCTCTTGGCCATCGCTTCTTCAGCAGCCTTGAGAGTTTCGGCAGCTTTACGAATCCGAAGTGGTGAAACAGAAACAAGAAGATCGCGCACGGTTGAGTCATCACGAATTGAACCGATGAACTGACGCATCACGCCGAGACCACCAGTGATGATTATTTGTCCCGAATCTGGTTGGAGATCTCCAGCAATCATGCGAAAGAGCGTGGTCTTCCCCGAACCATTCGGTCCGATTAGCGCGACTTTAGAGCCTTCGCCAACTCGGAAAGAGACATCGTTCAATAACACTCTTCCATCCGATAGCGCGTATTCGATTCCGACGACGTTTATCTGGCCCATTTACTCTTCATCTCGTCGACGAATAGTGACGGATGCGCGCGCTTGTAGTTCGGAATCACTTGGATAATCAACACCAACCAAAGTCAATCCGCGAGCAGGAAATACCATGCTTTCGCTCACACGAGTCTTGTTTTGTAGTAACGCAGTTATCCATTCTGGTTCAAAACGACCTTCGCCAACGCAGACGACTGCACCAACCAAATTGCGCACCATTGAATAACAGAAGGCATCCGCAGCAACAGTCGCAATCAACGTTCCATCACCAATTCGTTCCCAGGAGAATTTTTCGAGTCTACGGATTGTTGTGCCTGATCCTCCCGGCTTACAGAATGTTGCAAAATCATGTTCGCCGAGCAATCTCGAACTCGCATCATTGAGACGCGAAAGATCTAAATGGCGGTACCACGAAACGATATCAAAGCGCTTGAGTGGATCAATCTGGCGTTGGCCATCAGCGATCTTGTAGATATATGTACGGCGAAGCGCTGAAAATCGCGCATGAAAGTAAGAAGGGGCAATAGAGATTGACTTGATGCGAATCTCTTCGGTCAACATCCGATTGAGTCGGTACACGAGATCTTGCGTGCTCCACTCATTGCCATATTTATCGCGTATTGGGAGATCACAATGTGCGACTTGTGAGGCTGCATGAACACCTGCATCGGTACGACCTGCTACGACTAACTCAACTTTGTTGCGAGTTAAACCTGATATCGCGCTTTCCATCTCACCTTGAACGGTGCGTTGATCTGGTTGGCGCGCCCAACCGCTGAAGTTTGCGCCGTCATAAGAAAAGTCGAAACGTAAACGAAGAAACCCACTCTCAGGGTTGAGAGTGGGCTCCATCGTTAATGCTGGGCTTTAGGAAAAGAAGTTATTCAGAGATAACTTCGATGACCGCCATTGGAGCGTTATCGCCCTTACGTGGTCCAACCTTGGTGATACGTGTGTATCCGCCGTTACGCTTTTCGAAACGTGGAGCAATCTCAGTGAAGAGAGTGTGAACGACGCTCTTATTTGCGATCGAAGCCATAACCTGGCGACGTGCTGCAAGATCACCCTTCTTGGCGGTGGTGATCAACTTTTCAGCAAGCGGACGTAGACGACGTGCTTTGGCTTCGGTAGTACGAACCTTGCCGTTTTCAAAGAGCTGTTCCGCGAGAGT
>RFMK01000152.1 GCA_009927705.1 Actinomycetota bacterium
CTGGGCGGTTTCTTCGTCAGTACGAACGTGGAACGTTGGATCTTCTTCCGCAAGGCGTTGGATAGCAACACCGAGTTTTTCTTGGTCACCCTTGGTCTTTGGCTCAATCGCAACGTGAATAACAGGATCTGGGAAGTCCATCGATTCAAGAATGACGGGCTTATCTGGATCGCAGAGAGTGTCACCGGTAGTGGTGTCCTTAAGACCCATAACCGCGATGATGTCTCCAGCAGAAGCTTGTGGGATTTCTTCACGCTTATTTGCGTGCATGCGATAGATCTTGCCGATACGTTCCTTGCGATCCTTTGTGGAGTTCAGGATTCCGGTACCTGCTTCAAGAACGCCGGAATAAATACGTACGAAGGTGAGCTTTCCAAGGTGTGGATCGCTCATGATCTTGAAAGCAAGTGATGAATAAGGCTCTGAAGCATCTGGCCTACGAGCGATTTCAACGCTCTTGTCGCCCATCTTCGTTCCCTTGATCGCATCAACATCAAGTGGTGATGGCAAGTAACGAGTTACTGCATCGAGCATCGGCTGGACGCCCTTGTTCTTAAATGCAGAACCAGTAAGAACTGGTGTGAGCTTGTAAGAAAGAGTCGCACGACGGATACCAGCGATGATCTCTTCTTCAGAGAGCGCTTCGCCACCGAGATATTTCTCCATGATCGCGTCATCGTTCTCAGCGAGAGTTTCAATCAAAGCGTGACGAGCTGCATCGCACTTCTCTTTGAGGTCGGCTGGGATTTCTTCGACTTTGTAATCTTCGCCCTTTTGAGTTTCACCGCGCCAAGTCAAAGCCTTCATTGCGATCAAATCGACGACGCCGATGAAATCACCTTCAGCTCCGATTGGAACTTGGAGAACGAGAGCAGTTGCACCAAGACGTGAACCGATCATCTCAACGCAACGATCAAAACTTGCGCCGGTGCGGTCCAACTTATTTACGAAACAGATACGAGGAACGCTGTACTTATCGGCTTGGCGCCAAACAGTTTCAGATTGTGGTTCAACTCCAGCAACTCCGTCGAAGACGGTGACTGCGCCATCAAGAACGCGAAGTGAGCGCTCTACTTCGACGGTGAAGTCGACGTGGCCAGGAGTATCGATGATGTTGATGGTGTGGTTCTTCCACTCGCAAGTAGTAGCAGCGGAGGTAATGGTGATACCGCGCTCTTGTTCTTGCTCCATCCAGTCCATTGTGGCTGCGCCTTCATGGACTTCACCGATCTTGTAGTTAATACCGGTGTAGAAAAGGATGCGCTCAGTTGTGGTTGTTTTACCCGCATCAATGTGAGCCATGATGCCGATATTGCGCACCTTATTAAGGTCAATAGCTGTAGCTGTGGCCATAGTTGATTACCACCGATAATGAGCAAAAGCCTTATTAGCTTCTGCCATCTTGTGAGTGTCTTCGCGCTTCTTAACAGCAGCGCCTAGGCCGTTTGATGCATCAATCATTTCGTTAGCAAGACGTTCTGCCATTGACTTCTCGCGACGGAGACGCGCATTGTCGACCAACCAACGAAGGCCGAGAGTCATGGAACGTGCAGCTTTCACTTCAACCGGAACTTGGTATGTGGCGCCACCGACGCGACGTGAACGAACTTCGACAGCGGGCTTGACGTTATCGAGCGCACGCTTCAAAGTAATAACTGGATCAACGTCTGTCTTTGCGCGGCAATTCTCTAGCGCTTTGTAGACGATTGATTCTGCAGTGGAGCGCTTTCCATGATTTAGAACTTTATTGATAAGCGCTGTTACAACAGGAGAGTTATAGACCGGATCAGCAATTACCGGATTCTTGGGTGCAGGACCTTTACGTGGCATTACTTCTTCTCCTTCTTTGCACCATAACGTGAACGAGCTTGTTTGCGATCTTTCACGCCTTGAGTATCGAGAGATCCACGAACGACTTTGTAGCGAACGCCAGGAAGATCCTTAACGCGACCACCACGAACAAGAACGATGGAGTGCTCTTGCAAGTTATGACCTTCACCAGGAATGTATGCAGTTACTTCCATTCCGCTTGTGAGACGAACACGTGCAACTTTACGAAGCGCTGAGTTCGGTTTCTTTGGTGTGGTTGTGTACACGCGTGTACATACGCCACGG
>RFMK01000087.1 GCA_009927705.1 Actinomycetota bacterium
AATCTTGGTGCCCTGGTCAGCTGAAGTTTCTCCTGGGTAACCAAGCGCGATCATCGCTGCTGATGCAGGAACAAGGCGTGTGATCAAGGACTTCGAAGCTTCCTTAGCGAGAGCAAGTACCGCAATTACTTCAACGAGAAGTAGTGGCACTGTAAGAATCCAGTCGACATAACGATATGCCTCGTTAAATGCCATTGAACTGGTGTTTACATCATGCGCAACATTGAAAGTTCCTTCTGCTGTTGCGTGCTTGAATGAATCGAAAATTCGCAGGTAGTGATAACCGGCGATAAATGTCACCATCGACGAAAGTACGAGCGCATTGCGGTACTTAGGAAGAACGCGATTCTGTGACACGAGAGTGTAAACAGTGGTTGCAAGCATCGAGACAAGTCCGAATGAAAGGATGTTGAATACGATGCTCCACTGAGTAGCTGTTAACTGAATCAAATTAGCCTCCGTGGGCGAATAAGTTTGCTCGACTCAAATAGGGCCGAGCGATCGCCTCTGTCCGTGGGCCCATATGAAGCCTCGGCCGAGCGCGACTAGGTAAAAGGGTCCTACTTACTCGTGAGTTGTTCAAGCCATAATCACGGTATTTCTTAAGAAATGTTATAAACATTCACTTCTTACTGGGGCAAAACGGACATCCCGTAGACTTCGGAGCATGTCGAGCAACGCTCCAATCGGGATTTTCGATTCGGGCCTTGGCGGTCTCACAGTTGCTCGCGCCATCATCGATCAACTTCCTCACGAATCCATCATCTACTTTGGCGATACCGCACGCGGGCCTTACGGACCTCGGCCGCTTGCCGAAGTGCGTTCCTTTGCCTTGGAAATTATGGATTCCCTCGTCGCCGCTGGAGTCAAAGCGATTGTGATCGCATGCAATACCGCTAGCGCTGCGATGCTTCGAGATGCACGTGAGCGCTATGCCATTCCAGTGATTGAAGTAATTCAACCCGCAGTCCGTCGCGCAGTATCGGCGAGCAAGAGCGGAAAAGTCGGCGTCATTGGAACCCAGACCACCATCGATTCCCAGGCCTACAACGATGCTTTTGCGGCCGCGCCTCATCTCTCTCTTACGACCGTGGCCTGTCCTGATTTTGTCAGCTACGTCGAACGCGGTGAAACTTCCGGTTCAGCCGTCACTACTGCCGCAGAGAAGTACTTCGCGCCTTTAAAGAGCGCAGGTATCGACACTTTGGTCTTGGGTTGCACTCACTATCCGCTTCTCACTGGCGTCATCTCCTACGTCATGGGAAATGAAGTAACGCTGGTTTCAAGCGCTGATGAGACGGCAAAAGATCTTTATCGCGTTCTTGTTGAGAAAGATTTACTGCGATCGAGCGCGAGCCCGGCTGAGTATCAATTCATTTCAAGTGGTGACCCCGATACCTTTGCGCACTTGGCCAGACGATTCTTAGGGCCCGAAGTTAACTTCGTGAAGGGAAAAATCTAACGTGAGTGATATCAAGCGGATCGATGGACGAACGGCTCCGCAACTTCGTCCGATCTCCTTCACTCGTCATTGGCTCGACAATGCTGAGGGCTCGGTGCTCGTTTCATTTGGCAAAACCCGCGTTCTCTGCGTTGCCTCATTCACCCCAGGAGTTCCACGGTGGTTGGTTGGAAGCGGAAAAGGTTGGGTGACATCTGAGTATGCGATGTTGCCGCGTTCTACACATACACGTTCCGATCGCGAGAGCGTTAAAGGAAAACTTGGTGGTCGCACTCAAGAAATTTCACGTCTGATTGGTCGTTCATTGCGTTCGGTTGTGGATATGAAAGCGCTTGGCGAGAACACCATTGTGTTGGATTGCGATGTTCTTCAGGCTGATGGAGGTACTCGCACCGCTGCTATCACTGGCGCATATGTCGCATTGAGTGATGCGATTTCCTGGGCCATGAAACAGGGCCTTATTTCTGGCGCATCTCCGCTTCGCGATTCCGTCGCCGCCGTAAGCGTTGGAATCATTAATGGTACGCCGATGATGGATCTTTGCTACGAAGAAGATGTCACGGCAGAAACCGATATGAATATTGTCTGTACCGGCGATGGAAAATTCATTGAAGTGCAAGGCACTGCAGAAGGCAAGCCTTTTGATCGCGCCTTGTTGAATGAATTACTCAATCTGGGTTCACAAGGTTGCCAGCAGCTGGCACAACTTCAGCGCGATGCGCTGGCTCAATAACTTCCTTTTATAGAAATGACAGATCTAGTTCTTGCCACGCGCAACAATGGCAAGATCGTTGAAGTGCAACGTCTGCTCTTGGAGTATGCACCTCACATTAATCTTCGATCAGTTGCAGATTTCAATCTCGATGATGTGGAAGAGACTGGAACCACCTTCGAAGAGAATGCTCTTCTCAAGGCTTCAACAATTGCTCGCCAGACTGGCTTGCCTGCGCTGGCTGATGACAGTGGAATCGCAATCGATGCGCTCGGGGGAGCGCCTGGCGTCTTTTCTGCGCGCTGGTCCGGTGTTCATGGTGATGATGCAGCCAACATCAGGAAGGTTCTCCGAGAACTGGAAGATGTCTCTGAAGCTGAACGCGGGGCACAGTTCGTATGCGTGATCGCTCTTGCTCATCCAGATGGTCGCCATCTCATGGTTCGGGGTGAAGTTGCGGGCGTGGTCCGCAGATCACCCATCGGTGAATATGGATTTGGCTACGACCCAATCTTTCAGCCATCTGGTTTCGACATCACCACAGCGCAAATGGACCCAGAAACCAAAGATTCCATCAGCCATCGCGGCAAAGCGCTGCGGGAGATTGCCCCGAAAATTGCTGCCTTTATTGGCGCTTGAAAACCCATGAGTAACCAAGGCCGAAGGTAGGCTTCATCCATACTGTGAGCCTGGTACGGGTTCGGAATCTACGAAGGAGTAGTTGTGGCAGCAAAGAAGAAATCAGCAAAGCGCCCAGTGAAGAAAGCAGCTGCAAAGCGCCCGGTTAAGAAAGTAGTTAGAAAGTCTGCAAAGGCAGCGAAACGTCCGGCAAAGAAAGCTCCTGCGAAGAAAGCACCAGCTAAGAAATCTTCAGCGAAGAAGTCGACTGCGAAACGTGCTGTTGCAAAGAAGACCGCCAAAGTTGATGCTTCGAAAATCGTTATTCCACCAGTTCCATCTCGCGGAACCACCACAGTTACTAGCGCTCCTGCAGCTACAAAACCAACAGCTGCTCCAGCGACTCCTGCAAAAAAGAATTCCAATGGAGTTCTATTCCTCGTAATTGCCGGAGTAGCACTTCTAGCGATTTTTGCGCTCACAAATTCATCCAATAAAGATGATGCGGCACCAAAGCCCACAGCTTCTGAATCGATGTCTGAAGAGCCAACCGCTGAACCATCAGAGAGCGCAAGTGAAGAAGCCGGAACTGGAACATATGAAGCGCCACAGAGCTTCGTAGCAATCCGCAATAGCTCTGGCGGCGTCACACTTCGTTGGAAAGCTCCAGCAGCTACAGAAGGGCTGACTGGTTATGCAATCTCAGTTTCCTATAACGCGAAAGATTTCACTGAAGTCGGAACAGTCGCTGCAGATCAATTGAATTTTGATATTGCTCTTGCAGGCGATGAGGGCGGAACCCAGTTCCTTCTCCAGTCGGTTTATTCCGATGGAACTAAGGTCGATGCGAAGAAGTTCTCCTTGAAGGGCAAGTACCAGAACTAGAGCCTTTTAAGCTTCTTTTGTTGCACTTTTCTATCGATTAAGAACTTCTCTAATCGCTGAAACGTAGGCATTAACGCCAGGCGGATTGAGGTGCACTCCGTCGGTGGCGAAGTACTCTGGATGATTAGCAGATATCGAAGCCCAGTCCACGACAGTTGTGTTGGGATAACGGCTCACAACGCTGGCAATGATCTCGTTGTTGGCATCTTTCCATGACCGTGGAACAGCAGTATTCACCACGATTATCCGCGGTTGGCTTTTAACGATTTCCATCAGTGAAACAACATCAGCCTCAATCAGTCGATTGTTATTTCCTAAATTGAGAACGACGGGGGATTGACCAACGAATTGCTGATCAGTCTTGGCAACTTGAATCAATTCTCCAATTTGGCGTCCAACTCTGGCGTTGATCAATTCAATTCGCTCGAATTTAGCTAAGACATTTCGTATACCGAGAATGACTGAATCGCCAGTGACCCATAGGCCGGGAGAATCGCCGTCAGTAATGACTTGGTCTAGCGCTTCATCTTTGTTTTCGGCCGCAAGCTTCTCCTGGGCAGCAAGCCGGTCAGCTTTCTCCATCGCATTAATCGAGACTAAGGAAGTTGCAGCGATTGTCACAAGGATTGCTGCCACAGTTGAAAGTTGTTGGCGAAGTCGTACTGCCCGGGTGCGATATTTCATGCCGCGGAACCAGAGTTCAAAGTATCCGCGACGCACAGGTATCTCTATATAGCGAAGTGAGATATCGGCTAGCGCAAAAACAATCAAGATTCGAAGTGCATAGAGAGCCCAATCATCGCCGACCAGATCGATAGATGGACGGGTGAGTTGGAAGACAATCCAATGCCATAAATAGATGCCATAGGAACGCTCTCCAATCCACATCAATGGCCGAGTGCTCAAAAGTGGTGCGAATCGTGATGCCGGATGAACGACGGAAACGAGAGTGGCGCAACCAAAGAGCGCCGAGAGTGGAAATGCGATGCGATACAAAGTGGGATCTGTCTCGTTGATGAAGAGGAAGGTGCTGAGCAAACCAAGAAGGCCGACGACGCCGATGAAGTCAATGAAATCTTCTGCACGTTTAGAGATCTCCTTGGAGAGATTTTGTGGTTGCCAACTCACCGCAAGTGCAGAACCCAAGAACAATCCGATGGAGTGAGTATCGGTTCCAAAGTACACATGGCTGATTGCCGACTCCTGGCTATCGATTCGAATCGAATAAGCAAAGAGCGCGACTCCGGATGCGAGTGCGATGGCAAGGGCAGCAAATGGAATGTTCTTCTTGCCAAAATAACGCAAAATAAAGAGAAGTACGAGGGGCCAGATGAGATAGAACTGTGCTTCAACAGCAAGTGACCAGGTGTGTTGCAATAACGGTGGTCTACCTATTGCTTCGAAATAATCTTGTTGACGAGACACGAGCGCCCAATTCATCGAGCCCGTTAGAACGTAAGGAACATCAGCAATGAAACGACGGACAGTATCTGGTGCATAAACGCCAATGAATAAAGTAGTAAAGACAATCATCGCAATCAGCGCAGGTACAAGTCGCCTGATGCGGCTGAGATAAAAAGCGCGGAGATCGAGAGTTCCAGATCGAGCAATTGAATCAAGAATCAGTCCGGTAATGACATATCCTGAAATAACAAAGAAAAGGTCAACGCCAAGAAAGCCGCCAGGAATCCAATCGATACCTAGGTGATAAAGAAGAACCGCTATTACTGCGACGGCGCGAAGGCCATCAACTGAGTCGATATAGCGATTATTGGAGCTCGACATCACCGACGTTTCTTAGGAGCGCTTTTTCTTGCGGTATTTGATTTCTTTACTTGTTTGCGCACATTTGCTTTTTTCAGCGCTTCATCATTGTTGCTCTGCGCTTGGATAATTTTGTTTGCAACCCGTGAGTCACTAGTTGGCGTGCCATCGGGAGCAATTGCAGCAAGGACTTGCTTTTGTAGTTCTGCTAAGCGGTTGAAAGCTGATTCAAGTCGTTGACGCGATTGGGATATGGCGTTTTCAGCAGCATCAAGTGATTGAGTTTGGATTCGATAGAGGCGTTCGGCCTCTGAGATTACACCTGCAAGCCAATTGCGATACTCAGAAACTTCGGTTGTTGCGGTGAGAACCATCCTTTCGGCCTCACGTTTCGCATTAGAAGTTATTGTGCTTCCTTCTCGCTTCTTTGCATTTAACAACTCTTCGGCTTCGGATTCAGCTTTTGAAACTATATCGGCGGCATCACTCTCAGCAGCTTCGATGTACTTTCGCCCACGCGATTCGGCTTGAGCTAACGTTGATTTGGCCTTTGCTTCTGCCGATTCAAGTGCAGTCGTAGCTTGCTTCTTGCTCTCATTGAGAATGCGCTCTGCATTGGTGTTGGCTTTAGATTCGCGTTGTTGGGCAGTTCGAATGATCGACATCGCGGTCTCGGTCGCGAGGATTTCAAACTCTTCCTTCGACAAAGCTGTGATATCACGACGTGATTTAAGGTCGTTGAGTTGTGCCTCGAGTTCGCGGATACGTTCAAGTGAAGCAGAGCCAGCAGCAAGATTTGGTTTGTTGGAGCTTTCATCCTCGCCTTTAAAACCAACCCACGAAAGGAAGTTCTTATCTGCCACGGTCTTGCTCCTTACATTTATCTGCTTGAGGGGGCGTGAATCTTCCCATGAGAGAGCGCGGGTTGAAAATGGGCGATTTGCGGAAACTAGAGCGGGAGCGTTGAGAATCCAGCGCTCGTGAAGGCGTATTCATAATTAACGGCGCTCACTTCCTCACCGCCACAATTACATGAGCGGTCTGCCGCCCCGACCAGCGTGAATCCCGCAGCCTCCGCAGTCTTTCGCGAGGCAAGATTAGATTCGGCAATCGTGGCCTGGACAATCGCGACGTCAGGATTTTTTTCTGTTTTCGACAAAAATTGTGTGAGCCCACTTTTCATTGCGCCTTGTCTACGTCCCCATGGCGCGCACCAGTAACCAATATCTGCGATGCGTGTCGCAGGATTTATCGAGTGAACACCGATAACTGCAACTGGTCGATCACTTTCAACGACCCAGACTTCGACATCTCCAGACATTGTGGTTGCAAACTCAAGGGCATGGTGATGAGTGTATGGGCGAGGAATTTGTGTCCACTTCAAGATTTCCTGATCCTGACATGCTTCAAAGATCCAATCAGCATCGGAAGTAGCCAATGGTCGAAGATTGAATTGTGAAGTCATGTGTTGAGAAAACTG
>RFMK01000054.1 GCA_009927705.1 Actinomycetota bacterium
AATCCATGCGGTGCGCCGCAAGTCTGTCAGGCAGTAGTAAATTCAATTGAAATTGGCTTGATCTCCACAATCATCGCAACGATTCTCGGAACGATGATCGCTTTTGCTATCGGCCGTCATCGATTCCGTGGACGTTCTTCAACCAACTTGCTCATCTTCCTCCCCATGGCAACGCCAGAAGTCGTATTGGGTGCATCACTACTTGCCATGTTCTTGAATCTCCGCATCAACCCAGGATTCTGGACCATCGTCATTGCGCATGTGATGTTCTGTATTTCATTCGTGGTCGTGACGGTAAAAGCTCGTATCGCTTCTCTTGACCCGCGACTTGAGCAGGCAGCTATGGATCTCTATGCCAATGAGCGAGAAACATTCCGTCACGTAACTCTTCCTTTGGTTATGCCTGGTATCGCCGGAGCCGCACTTCTCGCATTCTCGCTCTCATTTGATGACTTCATCATCACCAACTTCAATTCCGGCACCGTCTCGACCTTTCCGAAGTTTGTTTATGTTTCAGCTGCACGTGGTATTCCTGCTGAAGCGAACGTCATCGGAAGCTCAATGTTCTTCATCGCCCTCATCATCGTTATTGTTGGGCAAGTCGTTAGCCGTCAGAGAAAGAAGTCATGACCATCATCGGAAATATGTATGGCCCGAATTTTACCTTCCTTTTGGGCAACTTGTGAATTACGCTCTTTGACATGAGGAAGCTTGTTTGCACACTAATAATGGTTTTCTGTATGAGCTCTCTTCCTGCTCTTGCAGTTCCAACTCCTAAAGTTGGCTCATCATGTCCTAAGTTGGGATTGACCACAAAGAGCTTAACTTGCAAAAAAGTTAAGGGAAAGCTAACTTGGATAAGTTCTCCAAGGCAAGATCAGATTAGCCTCAATCTTCCAAATAATTGGTACATGAGCCAAGGAATTTTGAATATTTTACCTACCACAAAGTCCGGTAAGTCAGTCAAAGTTTCTAGCGATACAACACTAATATGTAGTGTTTCAGGCTTATCGATAAGCCCAATTTCTCCCGGCCGTTGTAACTTACGAGGTGAGACTTCCGCTGACAAGAGTTTTCAGTCTAAAACACAGTTTTTCTCCCTAGACATTAGAGATTCAAACGACTTTGAAAATAGCATTGCAAGTCAATATTTTTTTGATGAAGCTGGACCTGAATTAGTCGAGTTATCGACTGCGGGTTTGCCTATTGAATATAGGGCAAATACCCCAACTATCTGCAAAGTCAATGGAATAAAAATTGAATTTTTTGCACCAGGCAATTGTGCGATCTCTGGGATTCAGAGAGGAAGTGCTTTTATAGATCAATCGGCAGTTAAAGAAATAAATTTAAAGGTGATGAGAAAAAATTTCATTTCGTTTGTACCGGCTGAGTCAATTAACCTATCAGTCAAAACGTATCAATTAGACGCAATTGCATCATCTGGACTTAAAGTTTATTACACTTCGTATTCTCCTGAAGTGTGTACGATTTCGGAAAATGTTTTGACTTTGTTTAAACACGGATACTGCAGTGTAGAAGTTAGTCAACCGGGGGATATCTACACTGTCCAAGCTACTGCGAAAACTAGTCGCATAAAGATAATGAGAGAAAATGTCATAACCATGATACTCCCCTCAAGTACCGCGCTAAAATTAAAGAGCTTACAACTGACAGGAGTCTCCTCCTCTGGCTTACCAGTAACTTATAAGTCTTTGACCCCTACCTCTTGTATTATCACTAATGGCTTATTGTCACTTCAATCAATCGGCACTTGCACCATAGTTGCATCACAGCTTGGTGATGAGTTTACTCTTCCAGCTCAAGATTTATCAACTAGTATTTTAATTTCGAATGACAGGGTACTTGCGGACCAACCTGACTTTCTTACCGGATATCAAATAAAAGCAATTTACGTTGTACCTAGCGATGGAACAGATCGAGGGTATGACACAAATGGATATATCACTTCAATGCTAAAAGAGGGAAACGCTTTCCTAAAGTCAAGTATTGGATTGGAATATCAAATTGATTCGGCCGGAAGTGACTTCGACATTCAATACTTTAAGAGTTCTTACTCCACTTCATATTTCTTGTCGGGTGAAGATTTAGCCAATGATTTAGCTAGAGAGATGAAATTGTATGAAAATGCAACATTAGATAGAAAAAATTATATTTTTTTTATTGATGTGCCTAGTCTTAAGAACAATAAAGCTTGTGGCTATGCTGGAATGCCAGGTTTACTATCTGTGTATGCCGTTGGCCCCACAAACTCTGGATCAAGCACTTGCGTGGGGAAAAGTCTAAATTTTGAGAATTATGCGAGTAAGGGCTGGGTACATGAAAGTTTACATAATCTAGGAGTTGACCACACTATTAATGATAGTTGCGACTTAATGCGAGGAAGTGGAGATTGTAACTCCGTATGGACGATGGATAAGGATAGGAATAAGTATGTAGGTTCTGCGACTCAAGGAGTCAATATTCTCACTTTAAGAGTTTGGAAAGGTTACACATCAGATCAAAATTTGCGTGCATCTTGCAGTATCCAATACGCGTGGATAGCTAGAAACGATGGATTGCGATATGCACTATGCCCTACCGGAAGTCAATTCATAGGTGCTTTAACTTATTGCTGGGATGGAATTAGTCGGGTTGAACTTCAAGTTTGGAGAAATAATGGTTGGGAGTCGTTGGGTGAGGGTAATCATCACAGTGAGCCTTGGGGAAAATTTGTGAATTGGAAATGTAGTAGCGGATACACCGCACCGTGGAAGGAAGTGACGGTTACCTCTCCCGGTCTTCAAAAGTATCGCTGGATGATTAATAACCGTGAGGGAGAAGTGTTGAACATTATCTGGCAGAGGTAGTTAAAAGTTTAGAAAAGTTATAAGAGGTGAGAATTTCATAGATTTTAAGTTATCACTTTATAGAGTTTTCAAAACCAAGTGGAAATGCGAACATCCCGAATTTTATCTTTAGCCAAATTCCTGCCTGCGATCTAAAAAGACTTTTTCTTCCGTTATTCGATTCATACATATATACTTGTTCCATGACCAACATCGGAAATATGTATGGCCCTAATTTTACGTTTCTTGGGATTCCCGCGTGTGATCTAGATAAACCAGAAACATACAAAGGTGCAGATATCATCATTGTTGGCGCGCCAATTGATAGCGGCACGTCTCATCGCTCCGGTGCAAAATTCGGCCCTCAAGCAATTCGTATGGGGGATTACTTGCCACATGATGGCGAACGCCCACATCTAGCGTTGCGTATTGATGGCTTGAAGGATCTCAAAGTTTTTGATGCCGGGGATCTTTTAATGCCTCCTGGAGATCTTGTTGATTCACTAGAGGTTTTGAAAGCGGCAACGGAGAAGATCTCTCGCGCTGGAGCGATTGCTGTTGTGCTGGGTGGCGATCACTCCATTGCATCGGCGGATGTTGCGGGTATTGCGGAGCATCGCGGCAAAGGCAAGATCTCTATGGTGCATTTTGATGCACATGCCGATACTGGAGATTTGCAGTTTGGAGCACTTGTTGGTCACGGAACTCCAATGCGCAGATTGATTGAAAATGGATATGTTCGCGGTGATCGCTTCTTGCAACTCGGGCTTCGTGGTTATTGGCCCGATGATGCGACCCTTAATTGGATGCGCGATCAAGGTATGCGTTCTTATGAGATGACCGAGATTCACCATCGTGGTTTAAAAGCTGTCCTTGATGAATCTTTTGCCACTCTCACCGATGGAGGCGATGGAGTGTTCCTATCCGTTGATATCGATGTTGTTGATCCTGGAATGGCGCCTGGAACTGGAACGCCAGAACCTGGTGGCATGACGTCACGTGAATTGTTAGAAGCAGTCCGGCGTATTTGTTTAGAACTCCCCGTGGTGGGAATTGATGTGGTCGAAGTTTCTCCACCGTTTGATACAGCAGATATCACGGCAATTCTTGCTAACCGCGTTGTACTCGAAGCAATTAGCGCGATTGCAAAACGTCGCTCGGGAACGAAGTATTCTCCGACGCAGAACTTGCTAGATCGTTAAGCCTGGGCGAGGGATTCATCAAGGATTTCTAGAGCTTCCTTGAGAAGATGTTCTGGCATCACAAGCGGCGGAAGCAAACGAATTACATTTCCATAAGTTCCCGCAGAGAGAATCAAGACGCCCTTTTGTTGGCAGTACTTAATTGCTGAGGCAAGTGCCGCCGGATTTGGATCTTTCGAGCCTGGCACTACGAGCTCGATTGCTTGCATCGCTCCACGTCCGCGAACATCGCCGATGATTGGGTATTTCTTCTTCATTTCGTTGAGAGCTGCTGACATTAGCGAACCAAGTTCTTTAGCGCGATCTACTAATTTCTCTTCTTCGATCGTGGCGATTGCGCCCAATGCTGCAGCGCAAGCAATCGGGGAGCCGCCGTATGTTCCACCAAGACCGCTCATATGGATTGAGTCCATAACATCTGCGCGTCCAGTAACGCCTGCAAGTGGAAGGCCGCCAGCAATTCCTTTAGCGGTGGTGATTAAGTCAGGAACGATTCCTTCATCTTCGCAGGCAAACATCTGGCCAGTTCGCGCAAAACCAGTTTGCACTTCATCCGCGACAAAGAGGATTCTATTGTCTTTGCAGAATTTAGCGAGCCCTGGAAGGAAACCTTTGCAGGGAACGATGAAGCCACCTTCACCCATGATTGGTTCAATCACCATGCACGCAACGTTATTTGCGCCAATCTCTTTTTCAATCTTGTGAATCACTGTTTCCAAAACGGAGTTCTCGCACGAGCTTGAGCAGGAATCACAACGGAATGGATACGACATTGGCATCCGATAAACCTCGGGTGTAAAGGGTCCGAAGCCATCTTTGTATGGCATGTTCTTAGCGGTCATTGCCATGGTGAGATTTGTGCGTCCGTGGTAACCATGTTCGAAGACGACCACAGCTTGGCGATTTGTGAACTTACGAGCAATCTTCACAGCATTCTCAACGGCTTCAGCTCCGGAGTTGAAGAGCGCTGATTTCTTCTTATGTGTTCCTGGTGTCAAACGATTGAGAGCTTCACATACTTCGATGTAACCCATGTACGGAGCGATCATGAAACATGTATGCGTGAATGCTTCGACTTGTGCTTGAACATTCTTTACAACGCGATTTGCTGAATTACCAACATTTACAACGGCAATTCCAGCGCCCATATCAATAATCGAGTTTCCATCGACATCGACGATGACGCCTCCGCCTGCTTTTTCTACAACCACGGGGATTGCCATACCCAGTGCGGCAGAAACCGCCTCTGCCCGACGCTTAATCAATTCTTGGGACTTGGGACCTGGGATTGAAGTAACGAGTTTTCTCTCCTGGGGCAAATGTGGTCCGGATGTCATGAGCGCATTCTATCTTTCTTTGTATTGCACACATTTCTGAGAAGATGGGCTCATGCGCGATATCGTCATCTTGGGTTCTACTGGCTCAATCGGGGTGCAGGCCTTGGAAGTTATCGCTGCCAATCCCACAAAGTTTCGCGTCGTTGGTTTGAGTGCCGGCGCCAATAATCTCGAGCGACTCACAGAACAAGTAAAGAAATTTGCGGTCCCCATTGTTGGGACAACAGGGGAGGGCTCTTCACTTCGCCAAGCACTTCCTGGGGTTGAAGTTATTGATGGACCTGATTCCTCTCGTCAGATAGCGGCACTTTCATGCGATGTGGTTCTCAATGGAATCACCGGCTCGATAGGGCTAGGGCCGACTTTGGCAGCACTCGAAGTTGGCAACACAGTTGCGCTCGCTAACAAAGAAACACTGGTCGCTGGTGGCGATCTAGTAATGGCACATGGCCGCGATCGCATCATTCCAGTGGATTCAGAACATTCGGCGCTCTTCCAAGCGATGTTTGCTGGTAAAGGTAACGATGTTGAGAAGTTGATCCTTACCGCCAGCGGTGGGCCATTCAGAACTCGAGAAGATCTCTCGACTGTAAGTCTTGCTGATGCGCTCAATCATCCAACCTGGTCCATGGGACCAGTTGTCACAATCAATTCGGCGACGTTGGTAAACAAAGGTCTCGAGATTATTGAAGCTCACTATCTATTCGGTATTCCTTACTCAAAGATTGAAGCAGTAATTCATCCACAATCGGTCGTACATTCGATGGTGGAATTCAAAGATGGTTCGACAGTTGCGCAGGCATCTCCACCAAATATGAAAGGCCCTATTGCATATGCGATTGCATATCCAGATCGAGTGCCTCATGCGACGAACCCGATTGATTGGAAGAGTTCACATACCTGGACTTTCGAGCCGATTGATACAGAACGATTCCCCGCCGTAGAACTTGCGAAGCGATGCGGTGCACTCGGAGGAGCGGTTGCTGCGATGTATAACGCCGCAAATGAAGTAGCGGTATCGGCCTTTATGAAAGAGCAGATTCAATTCACAGCAATCGTGGATATCATCGAACAGACCGTTACGAGATTGGGCGGTCAAGCGATATCTGTGGTTCGTGACCTCGACGATGTCAGTGCCATTGAGAATGATGCGCGCCGCGTAGCGCACGAAGCGCTCGGGAAGAAATAGGAGTTGTAGTGGGAATTCTCGGAGTACTTGCTTTCATCGTCGCACTTCTTGCCTCTGTCATGGTTCATGAATTCGGGCACTACATCACTGCAAAGCGATACGGAATGCGAGTTACCGAATTCTTTCTAGGTTTTGGTACACGAATCTGGTCCACAACTCGTGGTGAGACTGAATTTGGTATGAAGGCGATTCCAGCTGGCGGTTATTGCAAGATCTCTGGAATGTCTCCGCGCGAAGAGTTGCCCGAAGATGTGAAACCGCGCGCCTTCTACCTCGCTACTGTTCCGAAGAAACTTGTCGTGCTAGGTGCCGGATCTTTCTTACATTTTGTACTTGGCATTCTCTTGCTATTCACTCTCTTTGCTGGAATCGGGACTTCTCAAATCCTGCCGAGCGTTTCGCAAGTTGTTTCATGCGTCCCCACGGGAAGTGAATGCACATCATCTGATCCGATTTCTCCGGCAAAGAGCGTAGGAATCCTGAAAGGCGATCGCATAATTGGTATCAATGGCGAGAAGAAAGAATGGAAAGACATCACCCCAATCTTGCGCTCTTCAGCAAAGAGGGAAGTGGTCTTGCTAGTTGAGCGCAACAATCAAGAAATCTCGCTTCCCGTAACTCTTGCATCTAGAACCGTCGACGGCGAAGAGCGCGGATTCCTTGGCATCATCAATGAGTTTGGTCTGGTTCGAGAAAATCCAATCAAAGCAATGGGATCAAGTTTCGCTGCGACCGGTTCTATCGTCCAAGGTTCTCTGAAAGCGTTGATTGGATTACCCGCTCAGATTCCTTCTTTGATTCGCCAAACCTTCTTAGGTGAAGAACGCACAGCAGATGGATTAGTTGGAATTGTGGGCGTTGCTCGCGCGAGTGGTGAAACAGTCTCGAGTGGGAACCTCACCACAGGTGAAAAGTTTGCAACATTCATTTTGATTGTCGCTTCACTAAATATTTTTGTCGGAATCTTTAACCTTCTACCAATACTGCCACTTGATGGCGGACATATGGCGGTTGCGCTCTATGAGGGCCTACGTCGTGCTTCAGCACGCCGAAGGGGTAAAGCTGACCCAGGTCCAGTCGATGTGGAGAAACTCACGCCCATCACGATGATCGTCTTCGTCGCGCTCGCATTCTTGACCCTACTTCTCTTATTCGCAGATATCTTCAATCCGATTAATTTGAATCTTTAAGGCAGAATACTCATATGGTTAATCTCGGTATGCCACAGGCACCACTTCCAACACTTGCTCCACGTCGCAAGACAAAGCAACTCAAAGTTGGAAGCGTCCTCGTTGGGGGAGATGCGCCGGTTTCGGTTCAGTCCATGTGCACCACATTGACTGCTGACGTCAATGCAACTTTGCAACAAATCGCAGAATTAACCGCTTCAGGATGTCAGATTGTCCGCGTCGCAGTTCCAAGCCAAGATGATGCTGACGCCCTTAAACACATTGCGAAAAAATCACAGATTCCTGTCATTGCTGATATTCATTTCCAACCGAAATACATCTTTGCCGCCATTGATGCTGGCTGCGCAGCCGTTCGAGTTAATCCTGGCAATATCAAGCAGTTCGATGACAAAGTAAAAGAAGTTGCCAAAGCGGCTGGTGATGCGGGCATTCCAATTCGTATTGGCGTCAATGCTGGCTCATTGGATCCTCGATTGCTTGCGAAGTACGGTAAAGCAACTCCTGAGGCGCTGGTTGAATCTGCGCTCTGGGAAATCAGCCTCTTTGAAGAACATGGTTTTACTGACATCAAACTTTCGGTGAAGCATCACGACCCAGTAACCATGGTTAAGGCATATCGCTTACTTGCATCAAAGTGTGAATATCCATTGCATCTTGGAGTTACTGAAGCCGGACCCCAATTCCAAGGAACCATCAAATCTGCAACAGCTTTCGGCATTCTTCTTGCGGAAGGTATTGGCGACACCATTCGCGTTTCACTTTCTTCCCCACCAGTTGAAGAAGTCAAAGTTGGAATATCAATTCTCGAATCGCTGAATTTGCGTCAACGTAAACTTGAGATTGTTTCTTGTCCATCGTGCGGTCGCGCTCAAGTCGATGTCTACACCTTGGCTGAAAAAGTTCAAGCAGGATTACAAGGCATGACAGTTCCGCTTCGAGTTGCCGTAATGGGATGTGTAGTAAATGGACCAGGCGAAGCGCGCGAAGCAGATCTTGGCGTCGCATCAGGTAATGGCAAAGGACAGATATTTGTGAAGGGTGAAGTAATCAAGACGGTTCCGGAAGCACAGATTGTCGAGACTCTTATTGAAGAAGCGATGCGTCTTGCTGATGAAATGGAAGCCGCTGGTGTCGCCTCGGGCGAACCGACAGTAAACGTAAAGTAATTCGCTAGGCTACGCCGCATGTTGCGGATGTCATCGTTATTTCTACGCACCCTCCGTGACGACCCATCGGATGCGACAGTTGCAAGCCACAAGCTCCTAGTTCGTGCCGGATATGTCCGACCAATTGCGGCCGGCATATTTTCCTGGTTGCCACTTGGCGTCATTGCACTTCGTAATGTAGAAAGAGTGATTCGCGAAGAGATGGATCGCGCTGGTTTTCAAGAAGTTCACTTTCCAGCCTTACTTCCCAAAGATCCCTATGAGAAAACAAACCGCTGGGAAGAATATGGTCCAGCGCTCTTTAGATTGCAGGATCGTAAAGGCAGTGATTACTTACTCGGGCCGACCCACGAAGAGATGTTTACCCTCATGGTTAAAGGGGAGTACTCGTCTTATAAAGATTTGCCGTTAACGATTTATCAGATCCAAACAAAATATCGCGATGAGGCACGTCCTCGAAGCGGAATCATCCGCGGCCGTGAATTCGTAATGAAGGATTCATACTCTTTCGATCTTGATGATGCGGGACTTGAAACCTCATATCTAAAGCACCGCGATGCCTATATCTCTACATTCAATCGACTTGGCATGAAGTTCAACATCGTCTCTGCGATGTCCGGTGCGATGGGTGGATCCAAATCAGAAGAATTCCTAGCGCCATGTTCGACTGGTGAAGATACATATGTGCTCTGCCCGAAGTGTGGGTATGCAGCAAATGTTGAAGCAATGATCACCAAAGTGGAGACCCGCGATTTTGGAAATCCCGCTGCGATGGAGATTCTCGATACTCCCAATACACCAACGATTGAGAGTCTTGTAGAAGTAATGAACTCCAAGTACAACGCAGGTATCACCGCGGCAGATACCCTCAAAAATGTTCTTCTCATGGCAGACGGAAAACCAATCTCAGTGCTCGTTCCAGGAGACCGAGAAGTCGACCTGAAGCGAGTGGAGGCAAATCTTGCGGGAGTAAAAGAACTTCGCCTCTTCGAGGATGAGGATTTTGCAAAACGTCCCGAGCTGGTCAAAGGTTACGTAGGTCCACAAGATGCCAAGAAATTTGGATTAAAACTCTATGCCGATCCTCGTATCCAAGTTGGTTCACATTGGATCACTGGCGCAAACCAGAAAAATAAACATATGCGCTATGTGACTCATGGTCGCGATTTTGAGGTTGATGGATTTATTGAAGCGGCCGAAGTACGAGAAGGCGATTCATGTCCTTCATGCGCCACGCCAGTTGTGATTGATAGAGCTATCGAGATTGGTCATATCTTCCAACTTGGTCGTAAGTATGCTGAAGCTCTCGACCTGACTGTTCTCGACAAAGAAGGAAAGGCTCGAGTAGTCACAATGGGCTCGTACGGAATTGGCGTTTCACGAGCTGTTGCTGCCATTGCTGAACAGAGCCACGATGAAATTGGACTTATCTGGCCAGAAGAAATTGCGCCGGCAAAAGTGCATATCGTTGCTACCGGTAAAGATGATGAGCCTTTCGCGGTCGCAGAAAAAATCGCACTTGAGCTAGAGCGCAAGGGCATCTCAGTCATGTTTGATGATCGCCGTGACTCGAGCCCTGGAGTGAAGTTCAAAGATGCAGAACTGATCGGAAATCCTTACATCATCATCGTCGGTAAAGGATTACAAGAAGGCAAGGTTGAATTCCGCGTACGCAAGACCGGTGAGAAGTCAGAACTCCCTATCGGTGAGATTGTTGCGCACGTCATGAAAATTACTGGCTAGCTTTCTCGTGGAAATCTCCCTTGAAGTAATCGTCTTCCTTGTTTTAGCTTCAGGATTTGCTGGCTTTGTCGATTCCATTGCTGGCGGCGGGGGACTCGTTCAACTTCCATCTCTCTTGATTTCTATGCCCAATACTGCGCCGTCACTTCTTCTTGGGACAAACAAACTTCCATCCTTTCTTGGAACTCTCGCAGCGACAGCGTCTTACTTGCGACGCGTCAAACCAGATTTCAAACTCGCTTTCATTATGGCGGTTCCGGCATTTTTCGGCTCTGGTCTCGGGGCGAGCGCTGCAACACGAATTCCCAAAGATGCATTTAAACCCATCATTCTTTTTCTCTTGATGGCAGTTGCAATCTATACCTGGCGGAAGAAGGAACTTGGCTTAGTTGAAAATTTCCGTTTTGCTCGCAAACATCAAGTAGGTATGGGAGCGCTTGCTGGATTAGTGATTGGTTTCTATGACGGAATCTTTGGTCCAGGTACCGGATCTTTCTTAATGTTGATACTTGTGGCCTTGCTTGGCTTTGCTTTCCTGCAAGCATCGGTCACCGCAAAAATCGTCAATCTTGCTACCAATCTCGGCGCGATAGTGGTTTTTGGATTTCATGGAAAAATTATGTGGACCCTTGGTTTAACGATGGCAATCGGCAACATCACTGGGGGATTCCTTGGTGCGCGCTGGGCAATGAAGGGCGGGTCGGCGCTCATCCGAAAAGTCTTCCTCGTAGTTACGGCGCTTCTCATCATCCGTTTGACGTATGACACCTTTCTAAGAAGCTGAGATATCGGGTAAACTTCGGCTCCCACAATTAAATAACAACTCCATAAGTAGGTATCTATGTCACTCGCAAGCAACATCACTGAATTACTCAATCCTGCTGTCACACGCGCAGGTTTTGTCTTGGAAGAAGTTACTGTCACTCCCGTTGGTAAACGGCGCCTGATATCCGTAGTTGTCGATTGTGAAAATCGAAATCCCTCGCTTGATGAGGTCACAGTAGTTTCCAAAGAAGTCTCGGCAATCCTGGACACCTACACACACCTTGGTGAAATGCCCTTCACGCTCGAGGTCACCACTCCCGGTATTGATCGCCCACTCACAGAGTTGCGCCATTGGAAGAAGAATGTAGGTCGATTGGTAAAGATCACTCCGCATACGGGTGAGAAATACGTTTCGCGGATTAAAGAAGTTTTGCCAAGGGAAGTCACTCTTGAGAATAAGGGTCAAGAAGTAACCGTCGCTTATTCTGATATTTCTCGAGCCCAAATCGAAGTTGAGTTCAATCGTAAGGAAGTGAAGTAACGATGAACGTCGACATGAAAGTTCTAGAAGCACTCACGATTGATCGAGATATTCCACTTGATCGACTAATTACTGCGATTGAGATTGCGGTCAAAACTGCCTACAACGAGATGGAGGGTGCAAAGCCTTTCGCTCATGCAAAGCTTGATCGAATAACGGGAGAGATCAAGATTGTTGTCCCTGTCTTTGGTCCAGATGGCGAGAAGATTGATGAAATCGTCGATGAACCAGCCGGATTTAGTCGTATCGCTTCATCAACCGCGCGAAAAATTATTAAAGAGAAGATGCGCGAATCGAAAGACTTAGAGATTGTCGGGGAGTTCAGCGCATCGGTTGGTGACATTGTCTCTGGAGTTATTCAACAAGGACGAGACCAGAAGATGGTTTATATAGATCTTGGTCGAGTTGAAGGAAAAATCCCACCTCATGAACAAGTTCCTGGTGAGATCTATAACCACGGTGATCGCATCAAATGCTTCGTAGTTGATGTGAAACAAGGTCAAAAAGGACCGGAAGTTCTCTTATCTCGAAGTCATCCAGCGTTAGTCAAACAATTATTTGCACTCGAAGTACCTGAGATTCGTGATCGGGTAGTTGAAATCATGGGAATCGCACGTGAAGCGGGACATCGCACCAAGATTGCAGTACGTGCGCACCGTGCCGGCGTAAGTCCTAAAGGCGCACTCATTGGTCCAATGGGTGCGCGTGCTCGCGCTGTTATGGATGAGTTGCATGGCGAGAAAATTGACATCGTTGATTGGTCAGATGAACCAGCTGTTTATGTCGGCAACGCTCTTGCGCCTGCTCGCGTTTCAAAAGTCGAAGTTGTTAACGCTGACACTCGTTCTGCCAAAGTTATCGTTCCCGATTACCAACTCTCATTAGCGATTGGTAAGGATGGCCAGAACGCTCGACTGGCGGCACGCCTCACTGGTTGGCGCATCGATATCCATTCTGATGGTGCGGCCCCTGCTGATACGCCTGAAGTTTCGTAATTCAGGACCCCTAGGAGTATGGTTGCGCCGTGAGGATTTCCCTCACAAATCTCCCACAGGAGCGAAAGCACATGGCACTCAAATGAGCACCACACAATCATGAGTAGGTCAATTTAGGCTTCGCGTTTCCCAG
>RFMK01000076.1 GCA_009927705.1 Actinomycetota bacterium
GTCCGGGAAAATCAGGCAGCGTCTTTCTCGTAGTTTCGATGTTCTCAACTTCAATTCCATCAACCGCCAACCCGATAACCGCACCAGCTGTGGCGAGTCGATGATCTTCGTAAGTATGAAAAGTCCCTCCATGAAGCGGGGATGGTTCAAAATGCAATGAACTTGCTTCCTCTGTCACCTTTCCGCCTAAGCCATTTATCTCACGGGTTAGCGCTGCAAGTCGATCTGTTTCATGCATTCTCAAGTGGCCGATACCGCGAAGCGAAGAAGGGGAATCGGCGAGCGCTGCGACAGCCGCTATTGAAGGAGTTAATTCACCAACATCATGAAGGTCGATATCGATTCCGTGAATTTGTCCATTTCCAGATATCTTCAAACCGTCAGATGTGAATTCAACTCTGCCACCCATGCGAGTGAAAATATCTCGAAGCGCATCACCTGGTTGTGTTGTGGCCCGTGGCCAATCACGAATAGTGATATCACCACCGCTTACGAGTGCAATCGACATAAACGGAGCAGCATTCGATAGATCTGGTTCGATCACCAGATCTTGTCCACTGAGTTTTCCAGGTTCTACCCGCCACTGTGATGGTTGGGAATCATCAACGATTGCACCAAACTGTCTCAGCATCGCAACTGTCATATCAATATGTGGCTGCGAAGGAAGCGTATCGCCAATATGTTTCACCGTAATTCCATCTCGCATTGCAGGTCCGACAAGTAGAAGGGCGGAGACGAATTGACTTGATGCACTGGCATCGATTTCGATAACTCCACCTTTGAGTGAACCCGAGCCGTTAATAGTAAGTGGAAGCGCGAATCGACCCTTATGGTCGATCGAAACTCCCAAAGTTTCCAAGGCAGAAATGACGGGACCTAGCGGACGTTCGTGTGAACGCGGATCTCCATCAAAATTAACTAAACCACTTGCCAGAGCTGCAAGTGGAGGTAAAAAACGCATAACAGTTCCGGCATTCCCAACATCGATAGAGGTCGGACCAAAGAGTGGGCCCGGAGTGATAAGCCAACTCTCATCGCCATTTGTTTCGATCGTTTCATCGATGCCAATTCCAAGTGACCGTAAGCCTTGTGCCATCAATTCGGTATCACGCGACCGCAGCGGTCTTCGCAGCTTAGAAGGGCTTGATGCGAGAGCGCTCAAAATCAAAGCACGGTTGGTTACAGACTTAGAGCCAGGAATTGTGATGGTCGCATGCACAGGTTTTGAGCCTCGAAACGGTGCGCGCCACATATAGGCGATTCTAGTTGATGAAGCGAGAGATTAGATTAGGAGTATGTGCGGCCGATTTGCCCTTTCAGCGATGCTCACAGATATCGCAGAAGAATTCTCGACGTCGGCTTTGCCTGATCGAACTCTTCCCGTTGATTGGAACATCAAACCCACTCAGGACATCTACATCGTCAAGAATGAGGAGATCAAGATTGCGTCGTGGGGATTGATTGCGCCCTGGAGCAAGAATTCAGTCGATGCGCTCCGAAGCCAATCTCAAGCAATAAACGCGCGATCTGAATCAGTACATGAGAAACCAACATTTCGAAATGCGTTTCGTCAACGTCGCTGTTTGGTTCCAGCAACAGGTTACTACGAATGGGCTACAGAACTTGGTCGCTATAAAACAAAACAACCAGTATTTATTTCGCGCGATGATGAGAAGTTACTTGCGTTTGCGGGAATCTTTGATCGTTGGATCTCTCCGGAAGGTGAGATCCGCGAGAGTGTCGCAATCATCACGCGTGATGCGGTTGGAGATCTAGCCAAAGTCCATAATCGAATGCCGCTGTTCATTCCACGAAATCGATGGGAAAAGTGGATGGATTCAGAACTCACTGAAGTTGAGGAAGTTCGTGATTTGATGGTGATTCCAAAACCAGATGATCATTTGCGTTATTGGCCGGTCTCCACGTTGGTGAATTCCATTCGCAATAATGGGGCGGAACTAATCGCTCCCATAGAACTAGGGGAGCCAGAAACCCTCTTTTGATCCGACCGCTGAACCTGCGGGAATTATGGGAAGAACATGCGGGTTAGAGGGCTGTGGCTATAACCTTGGTTTCAATGCCAACCGAAATTTCTACTCCCGACTCCAGTAGCGCTGGAGAGTTGGTTCGCGTCGATCGCGAGAAGGAAAGTGCAGCTGAACGGAAGAAGAGATTTGAGCGTGATGCGCTCCAATACATGAATCAACTGTATGCAGCAGCTTTGCGATACACGAGAAATCCTGAAGATGCGCAAGATCTCGTGCAAGACACATACGCCAAGGCTTACACCTCTTTCCATCAATTTGAGCCGGGAACCAATCTAAAAGCATGGCTCTATCGAGTCCTCACCACCACGTTCATTAACGCTTATCGAAAAGATCAGCGCCGACCACAAAAATCTGATTCCGAACTAGAAGATTGGCAGATTGCCGAATCCGCATCACACACAAGTGATCAAGGAAAATCAACGGAAGATGTCGTTTTGGAAAATCTTCCTGATAGCGATATCAAACGCGCTTTAGCTGAGATCCCAGAAGAATTTCGAATGGCGGTCTACCTTGCTGATGTTGAAGGATTCTCATATAAGGAGATTGCGGAAATAGTTGGTGTACCTGCTGGAACGGTGATGTCGCGTCTTCATAGAGGCAGAAAACAGTTGCGTGAGAAATTGACTGACTATGCGCGCGAGCGCGGCTACGTCAAAGGAGGTGCCGAATGAGTTCATGTGAGAACTGCCGAGACTCTCTTGTTCTCTTCATTGACAACGAGATTGAAGATTCAGCGACCTTCAATGAGATTGCTTTCCATCTTCAAGAGTGTGAAGGTTGCCGCAATCAAATGGAGACCGAACGCCGTGCGTTGAATCTCATCCGCACCTTACTCACCCGTTCATGTTGTGAGACAGCGCCTTCAACGCTGCAAGAAAGAATTGCCCACCAACTCCATGAACTTCAACTTCAAGAACTTGCTGGGTATTCGCAGACCGAGATCATCACGCAATATCGGCGCACTGAAATCACGATCGATGGTGAGACTCAAATAGAGATAGAGACATCTCACGAGATTCGGCGAGACTTTCCCTTCTAAACCGTAATCCTCCTGCTAGGTTAATTTCCCATGCAGGCCGAATCAGTCATTGGCGCCGTGGGTATTTCTCAAATGGTCGTGCGCCCTGGTGACACTGCGCTGGCTCATGGCAGTGGTGATATGCCTATTCTCTCCACAAGTTTCCTCATAACTTTGATGGAGAGCGCGTGTAATTCGGCAATTGCAGAGTTCATGGATAACGGTGAATCTACCTATTTATCTGACATAGAAATGGAAGTTCATGAATCAGTGGGAATCGGTTCTGAAATTCAAGGCGCCGCAACATGCGTCTCATTTGAAGATGGAGTTTTAACTTTTCTCTGCGAAATACATGACGGTCCGCGCTTGGTGGCCGCATCGTCGATGCGACGTAACCTCGTTGAGCGAGTTACGTTCCTAGCGCGAACCGCCGCTTTTACTTTGATGTCTCAGCAAGAAAGCGAATGATTACTTCTTAGTTGCCCAGAAAATTTCTGCGATTTCATCAATCTTCGCGATCAACTTCTCCGCAACTGCAACATCAACAGTTCCCTTTGTTCCTGCTGCGCCAGCCAGCTTGGTAGCTTCATTGAAGAGACCATGTAGTTGGGGATGCGCTTCGAAATGGTTTGGCTTGAAGTAATCGGTCCAAAGAACCCATAGGTGCTCCTTGACCATATTTGAACGCGCTTCCTTGATGGAAACTGCACGCGCTTTGAAATCTGGATCAGAAGAAGCTGCGTATTTCTCCATACAAGCTTTTACGGATTGGGCTTCAATCTTTGCTTGGGCAGGGTCGTAGACGCCACAAGGTAGATCGCAATGTGCATGAACTGTCAGCATAAGAATCCTCACTTAGTAAGTCGTGGGTGTTAGTGGAAGACTACCCGTCATGGCGGATTTTGGCTTTTTCGGACTACGTCGGGTGAAAGTTGCTGGGGATTCAATGGCGCCAACGTATTTCAATGGTGACATCCTGCTTGTGAAGTGGTTTGACGCCGTGCCATCTGAGTTACCGCTCACAACTGTGGTTGTAATCGAGCGAGAAGAGATGCCCGGTGTCTTCTTCATCAAGCGAATCCAAAAATCTCACAGCGGTGCATATTGGGTCGAAGGCGATAATCGAGATCCGGAAATCGAGAAACGTGTGAATGACTCGCGAACCTGGGGCTACATTCCAGCAGCGGAGATTCGGGCGAAAGTCTTACTGAGAATCAGAAAAACTAGCGGGCAAAAGCCTCGGCAATAAGCGCTTTCTGTTCCTCTTCATGTACGTAAATACTTCCAGTCGCCGGACTTGCAGCAGCGCGACGTGAAACGCGGCGAAGAGTTCTGCCGCCTAGATGCTCAGCAAGATTTGCTGAGACAAATGGCCACGGACCTTGATTAGCAGGTTCATCTTGTACCCAGAGCAATTCTGCGCTCGGATGTTTACCAATCTCAGCGACGATATCGATAACTGGTAGCGGATAAAGCTGTTCGACGCGAATGATTGCTGTCGAGTTATCAGAAAGCTTTGCGCGTTCTGCAACAAGTTCCCAATAGATCTTTCCGCTACACATAATCACGCGCTGTGCATTTGTGATGCTTTCATCGCCAATCAATGGTTGGAATGTGCCGGTTGTGAAGTCGCTGAGTTTTGACGCAGCTGCCTTCAAACGGAGCATCGACTTTGGTTCAAAAACAATAAGTGGCCGTCGCGCTGGATTCTTGGCGTGCCAACGCAATAAGTGGAAGTAAGACGCCGCCGATGTTGGTTGGGCAACGGTCATATTGTTCTCAGCACAGAGCGTTAGGAATCGTTCGATTCGACCTGAAGAGTGATCAGGCCCTTGTCCCTCATAACCATGAGGAAGAAGAAGCACTACGGAGGATCGCTCTCCCCATTTTTGGAGTGATGAAGAGATGAATTCATCAATGATGGTCTGTGCGCCGTTGGCGAAGTCTCCGAATTGTCCTTCCCAAAGGACTAGAGCGTTATCTCGCTCAACTGAATAGCCGTACTCAAATCCCATCGCTGCATATTCAGAGAGTAATGAATCTACGACAAAGAATTGGTTGTCGTCAGTGATAAGACCACGCAACGGAATCCATTCGCTGCCGTCTTCATGATCACGGATGACTGCATGACGATTCGAGAACGTTCCACGTCCGACATCTTGACCCGCAATACGAACGGGGAGACCTTCGAGCAACAATGATCCAAATGCCAGCAGCTCTCCACCAGACCAGTCGATTGTTCCGTCATCAAGCATGGTGACGCGGCGTTGGAGTTGAGGAGTGAGTTTTGGATGGACTTTAAAGTTTTCTGGGACGGCAACTTGTGTGGCTGCAATCTTGCGCGCAACTTCTTCGGAAATCGCTGTGTTTGTCTGACGTGGATCAAATGTTTCAAGTTTTGCGAATGCTGGCCGCTCAGGGAGTTTGTCATGAACCGCATTGAAGATTCCCTCGAGCTGAGTTTGGAACTCGCGTGCAATCTCATCAGATTCTTCTTGAGTGATATCACCGCGACCGACAAGTGCTTCAGAATAAAGAACGCGCGTTGTGCGCTTGGCATCGATTAACTTGTACATCCGTGGCTGGGTGAAGCTTGGTTCGTCACCTTCGTTATGGCCACGGCGGCGATAGCAAACCATGTCAATCACTACATCTTTATTGAATGTCTGGCGATATTCAAAAGCAACGCGGGCAACTCGCACACAAGCCTCGGGGTCATCGCCGTTAACGTGGAAAACCGGAGCTTGAATCAACTTTGCAATGTCAGTCGAATAACGTGATGAGCGTGCAGATTCAGGCGACGTTGTAAATCCAACTTGGTTATTGATAACTACATGAATCGTTCCACCGGTGCGATAGCCACGAAGTTGTGACATATTGAGTGTTTCGGCAACGACACCTTGGCCGGCGAAAGCTGCATCTCCATGAATCAGAATCGGCAAGACAGAGAAAGCGCTCTTTACATTCTTCTTATCCTGCTTTGCGCGCACGATACCTTCGAGAACTGGATTGACGGCCTCGAGGTGTGATGGATTTGCAGCGAGATAAATCTTTGTTTTCTCGCCTGATTCGGTGACGAAATCGCCGTAAGTGCCGAGGTGATACTTCACATCGCCAGAACCTTGAACTTCGTTCTCTTGGTAATGACCTTCGAATTCTTGGAAGATCTGACCGTAATTTTTCCCAGCGACATTTGCTAATACATTCAAGCGTCCACGGTGGGGCATTCCGATACAGACTTCATCAAGCTGAGCTTTTGCTGCATATCGAGCGATTGCATCAAGAAGCGGGATTACCGATTCGCCGCCTTCCAGTGAGAATCGTTTCTGTCCTACGAATTTTGTATGGAGGAAAGTCTCGAACGCTTCTGCGGAATTGAGTTTCCGAAGGATGCGGAGTTGTTCTTCACGAGGGAAGAATGGAGAACCAACTTCGACTTGGCTCTGGATCCACTTACGCTCTTCGGGCGATTCGATGTACATGTACTCAATGCCAATCGAGCGGCAATAAGAGTCACGTAATATTCCCAAGATGTTTCGCAACTTTGCGTAAGGGCGTCCGCCGAAACCTCCGGTAGCAATCTCGCGATCCAAATCCCAAAGCGTCAATCCATGAGTCACTACATCAAGATCTGGATGGCTACGCTGTTTGTATTCCAGCGGATCTGTATCGGACATGAGATGACCATTAGTGCGATAAGCCTGAATGAGTGCTTGTACTCGTGCGGCTTTATTGAGCTGGTCCTTACCTTCTGGAATATCAGCATGCCAATGAATTGGAACGTATGGGATGCGTAATGCTGAAAAAATCTCACCATAGAAGTCGCCATCACCAAGCAAGATTTCATGAATGCGTCGGAGGAAATCTCCAGATTGTGCGCCTTGAATAATTCGATGGTCGTATGTCGATGTAAGTGTGATGACTTTCGAGATCGCCAACTCAGCGATGGTTTCCTCACTTGCGCCCTGGAATTCAGCTGGATAATCCATGGCGCCAACGCCAAGGATTAGTCCTTGGCCTTGAACCAGACGTGGAACAGAATGAACTGTCCCCAAGGTTCCTGGGTTGGTGAGTGAAACAGTGGTTCCAGCAAAATCTTCAACGGTCAGAGAACCTTTGCGAGCTTTCTTAACCAAAGCTTCGTATTCGCTCCAGAATTGGCCAAAGTCAAGGGCTTCACATCCCTTAATTGAAGGAACGAGAAGTTG
>RFMK01000150.1 GCA_009927705.1 Actinomycetota bacterium
ATCCTCCACCACAATTGATGAAGTCCTCTCTACTTTTGTTGATTCACAGAATGACCTACTTCTTATTGATGAAAATGCAGTTGTTGCAGATCCACATCTCGAGTTGCTTACGGATTATCCGCGTAGCGCTTCCGCTGCACTTGTAGCAATAGAAAACAATGGCGACACCTTGATGCGCCAAAATCGAATTGCTAGCGCAAGTTCTGCTTCGCATAGGGTCACTTTTGGAAATCGTCGCTTTCTTGGCTTACTTAGACTGTCCCAAAAACAACGTGAGCCAATCATCGCCGCTCTCGAAAATGCAATAACAAAGAAACTTAAAGGTAACGCTATCGATCTGGTATTAGTCGCTCTAGTTCGCGCGACCATCCAAGTTGATTCAGCAGATGTATGGGGCGCACCATGTACACGTAGCTCAAACCAAACCGAGCGGGAAGAAGTTTCAAAAGAGATTGCAAAGACCAATATTGGCCGACTCCGCTTGAGTATGGCGAACCGCGCTAACGATGGATTCTTTTCGGTATTTTTCTTGCGCAAGTTTTCCAAAATTCTTACCTGGGTTGCAGTAAAGGTTGGTGCAACACCAAACCAAGTCACACTCATCTCATTTGCGATTGGACTTTATTCTGCGTTCTGTTTTGCTCAAGGCACTTTCTGGCAGATTTTCCTTGGTGCTGTGTTGCTACAACTCAGCATCATCGTGGACTGTGTTGATGGCGAACTCGCTCGTTATACTCGAAAGTTCTCACAATTAGGAGCCTGGCTCGATGCAGTTACTGATCGCGTCAAGGAATACATGGTCTTCTTGGGACTAGCGATCGGCGCAGACAAGAGCGGACGGGATTTGTGGATACCCGCCATGATCATGATGTTGATCCAAACATTCCGCCATCTCTCGGATTACAACTTTGCCCGAGTGGTGAAATTCCGAGTAGAAGAGACCTTTGTCGAACCCGTTGATTTCATCGCAGACTTTGATGGAATCATTCCGATTGAGAAACAACCGAAAGGTCGACTCCGCTATTGGCTAGGAAAAATTATCCAATTCCCAATTGGCGAGCGTTGGTTAGCAATAAGCGCAAGCGCAGTTATTGGTGGCGCAGCATTCACATTTACCATCATGCCGATTTTGGCGGCAATCTCGGGAATAGTCGTATACCGTGGACGAATCATTAATACACGCCAGATGGCGAAGAAGCCAACTGGTAGATCTTTGATTCCTGATCAAGCAGATCTCTTTGGTGTGCGACGAAGTTTCACGGAGCGATTTGACTGGATTGAACCTTCAATTCTTCGCTTGATTGAAGGCGCTTTCTTAATTTGGATTTTTGCCAGTTCCGATCAAGTCAATATTGCTGCGTATATGATTATCTTTAGCATTGTCTTCCATCACTACGACAATCTCTATCGAGCGCTACAAAATGAAACGAAGCCTCGATGGTTATCCGCACTCGGACTCTATGTTGGTGGGCGAATCTTGTTGGTCGGTATCGCAGTACAACAAGAATGGCCACTGGAGATTTTGGCATGGTATTTCTCTGCGCTCTTCCTCGTAGTTTCTTCATTGCAATGGGTTCTGAGCCATCGAGCGAATAAGATGCGGAAATGACGAACCGTCCTGTCAATCCAACAATTGCACAAATTCGCGAGATCTCCCAACCAGTTTCGGTGACTGGACGTTCCAATGCGGAACATTGGGTAGCCGATCTCTATCTACGCAAGATCTCGCCATACCTCACGCGAATTCTTCTGCGAACTCCAGTTACGGCAAATGGCGTGACCTACTTAATGATTGCCACAGGAATCTCGATAAGTGGCGCGCTGTTAATTCCAGGAACAACCGGAATTCTCCTAGCCCTCTTCCTTTCACAATTACAGATGCTCTGGGATTGTTGTGATGGTGAGATCGCTCGTTGGCGGGAAACCCAATCACCGAAAGGCGTTTTCCTCGATCGAGTCGGCCACTACCTCACAGAATCATTGATTCCTATCGCTTTTTCGCTTCGCCTGATGGGTTGGCCGGAAAAGGAGCTCACGGATTGGAAAATTCCATTTTTGGGCGCGTTGATTTCAATCATGATTCTTCTCAACAAAGCTTTCAATGACATCGTCCATGTCTCACGAGCGTTTGCATTACTCCCGAAACTTTCGGACTCAAAAGAGAGTAGCGCCCCAACCGCAGGCTGGCTGCGAATAGCAAAGGCGCCATTTAAAGTCTTGGCCGTCCAACGCCTCTTCCATTCAGTTGAAATGACCAGCATCATTGCAATCGTCGGAGATAGGCAACCACTTGTCACTTTTGGTTTATACCTGGCAATCTTCGTGACAGTAGGTCATCTAGTTGCGATACTGGGCTCCCGAAAGTTCGAATCGAAGTAGGTGAAATAGATGCTCTTCATTGCGCGAGAGATGATCGCAGGATTCCGCCATCTATTTCCTCAAGGTCGATTTCGTTGGGTTCTGGTCGCACTTTCTTTTGTGGCTGCAGCGATATCTGTATCAGAACTTTTGGTCATGAAATTTTTTAGCACACTTGTTTTGCACGAAGGGGATATTGATCAACAATTGCTTGTTTTAGCAGTTGCTGGCTTCTTTATATTCTTTGTTGTAACGCGCGTGGGACAGTTTTTCCAACGAAACTATCGAGTCAAAGCACTAGAAACAGCATTTAGTCGCGCAAAGAAAGAGCGCTCCACCAAGGAAGAGAATCGCGAATGGGCGATGGCTTTTGAATTAACGAATGTGATGAGCTACGGAACCCAATTGGTAGCAATCTTGGGATTCTTCCTGATACTGAATCCATTGATGTCACTATTTAACCTTCTGGTCATTCTTGTGATTCTTCAATCAGTTGGATCAATCTTCAAGAAGCAAATAGCGGTCCACGCACTTTTAAATACCCCTGAACCTGGGAAGAGAGTGAAGCCACATCAAAGACATGGAGCTCGAATAAAAGCTGCCGAGACGGGATCATTAATCTCAGGGGCTGGGATGCTCGCGATACTTGCCCTATTGCTTTACCTCAGCATCCAGGGCGATATCACCCCAGCGAACACCTTGGTGATGTTTCTCGGCGCCCGATTACAAAACTCAGTTATCAATAACACCTCACAATCGTTGATGAAGTATGCGCGCAACAACTCTCGGGTTTCTTCCCACGACGATGAATAAAGAAGTAATACTTACCTTTGCGTATTCGACTCTTGCTAACCGAGTGAAGAATATTTCCTATCCAATGAAAGACGAGAGTCGAGAGTTTATAGTTCTCGTCCAAAATCCTAGTGAACAGAGTTATGTTTTTGATTCGCCAAATAAAAAGTTGGTAGAACTCAAGAGCCGTGGAGTTGCAAAAAGTCGGAATGCAGCGTTGAAATATTCTGCGGGGAAATATTTGATTTTCGGAGACGACGATATCACTTTTGATGAGAATGGCATCAAAGAGCTCATAAAGTATTTCGAAACACACCCGGAATGCGCAATCATCATGGCGCAAACAACAGATGAGACTGGTGCTCTTCGTAAGAGTTATCCTGCTAAAGCACATAAACTCACCGGTTCAATTCCGCTAAAGCGGCCACTTACGAAATGATGGTTAGGGTTGAGGCAATAAGAAACTTAGGAATCCAATTTGATGAGAACTTCGGCGCCGGTGTTGATAACTTCCTTGGAGACGAGTACATCTTCATTGCTGATGCGCTCAACCGCGGACTCCAAGGGATGTATCTGCCGATTCGAGTAGCGATTCATCCGAAAGAGAGTTCTGGAAGCACCTGGGGAACAGAGAGAGATTTGAAGGCTCGATCAGCTGTATTTGCACGAGTATTTGGCGCCTCTGCCCCTATATTTCGAGCTCTTTTCCTCCTGAAGTCCCGCAAAGGCAAAGTGGGATTTCTTAAGTCATTACGTTTTATTTTTGCCCGATGAAGATCTACGCCCATCGCGGCTACAGCCAGAAATTTCCAGAAGCCACAAAAACCGCTTATCTCGAAGCAGTGAAGGCTGGAGCTGATGGCTTCGAGTGCGATGTGAGGCTTACCAGCGATAAGAAGATTGTCTGCTTCCACGATGGAACATTGAAGCGAATAGCAAACAAGCCCAATGTAATTGCTAAAAGTTCTTTATCAGAATTGAAGAACTTGATTGACATCCTTACCTTGGAAGAGCTGCTACAAATCGCTATTGAATCGAAGAAAGACCTGTTGATTGAAACAAAGCATCCAGTCCGAAGCGGTGGAGAAATTGAAAAAGAAGTTGTGATCCTGCTTCAAAGAAAAAAGCGGAAATTGAGCACGCTGGAATTGAAATTATAGTAATGTCTTTCTCATATCTTGCCGTGCGCCGTTTACGAAAAATCTATCCAAATACCATGAAGGTAATGAAATATGGATTAGCAACTATTCTGAGAAAAGATAATGCGCTAGCAGTAAATGTCGAATTACTTAAAAGGAAAAAAGTGGCAGATTCTTTAGTGGGTAGACGACTTTTTTTGTGGACTGCTAATCATGAAGATCAATGGACTCTAGCGAAGCAGTTGCGCGCTCATGGTGTGATTACTGATGCGGTAGAGAAAGCGAAGAAAGCTTTAAAACCGTCCGCCGGTATTTGAATCACCGCTGAGTTTCTGCGATAGATAAATTGGCAAGAGCGAAAAGAGAATCAAAGTCGCCGCCACAACGTTGACGATCGGGGCCTGATTCGGTCTAAAGAGATTGTTATAGATCCAGATTGGCAGGGTTTGAATACCTGGCCCAGCAGTAAAGGTTGTGACGACTATTTCATCAAAAGAGAGCCCGAAAGCCAGTATGGCTCCAGCAAAAAGAGCGCCAGCGATATTCGGAAGAGTAATGAGGCGGAATGTTGTAATGCCATTAGCACCCAGATCCATAGATGCCTCTTGAAGCGATCCACCAATTCGCTTTAATCTCGCAATGACGTTGTTATAGACAACAACGATACAAAATGTTGTATGGCCGACGATGATGGTGAACATTCCTGTTGAGATGCCAAGGTCCTGAGTAAATGCATTGTTCAGAGCGATACCGGTTACAATGCCGGGTAACGAGATTGGTAAGACAACAAGAAGCGAGATAGTTTCACGTCCAAAGAAACTATACTTCGATACAGCAAATGCGATACATGTTCCTAATACGAGTGCCAACCCGGCAGCTGCAAGTCCCGCGGTAAAACTCCATTTCAGCGCTTCTCTAACGCCAGTATTCTCGATTGCTTTCGACCACCATTGGGTTGTGAAATCTTTAGGCGGCCAACTAAAGGTACGACTGACGTTAAATGAATTAACGACGACAACAGTTAGAGGAATATAGATAAAAGCTAAGCCAACCCCCATGAGGCTGATGAGCGCATATCGCGTGAGACGAGAGATTGTCATAAGCTCGTGAGCGCTCCGGTTCGGCGGACTGCCCATAGATAAATTCCCATGATTGCGATAGGAACCATGGACATTGTTGCAGCGAATGGGAGATTGAGTGAATAGTTCTGATAGACGACGTTGCCGAGCATCTGTAATTTGCCGCCAATAATGGTTGCGGTGATGTAATCACCAAGGCTCAAAGAGAATGTAAACATCGAACCTGCGACGATGCTTGGAAAAAGGATCGGGAGAACGACTCGTCGAAGCGTGTATAAATTTTTTGCACCCAGATCACCTGAGGCATCCAAGAGCGAGTTAGGAAGTCGTTCAAAACCAGCGTAAATCGGCAGAATCATGTAGGGCAGCCATAAATAGGAGAGCCCAATGATGATTCCCGCGAATCCAAATCCTGGGGAGTGGATACCTATCGGTCCCAATAACCAATCAATTACGCCAGAGTTAGGTTCAAGCATGGTGCGCCAGGCATAGATCTTGACGAGATACGAAGCCCACAATGGGGTAAGAACTAAGGCCACTAAGACCTTTTGTGTTCTTGGCTTAGCGATTTTGGCCATGAAGAAGGCCATGGGAAGTGCAAGAAGAGTACAGATAATAGTTACTGAAAGTGCGATGCCGAGAGTTCGGACGACAACATTACGATACGAAGGATTTGTAAAGAGCTCTTGAAAATTTCCAAGGTTGAAAGTTCGTATGACGTTCCCAGTGAAGGTATTAATTGTGTAGAACGCAGTTACAAGAAGCGAAGCAAGCGCCCCGAGATATGCAACCACTAACCAAAAAAGCGGAGCGACAAGTAGAGCCGCTAATCGAACTCGTGGTCGGTTATGGAACCACGTCGAGATCGACTTCAACATCTACTTGTCGCTACCTACTCTTTTTGTTATTTACTTGTTTATGAATTGCGCAGACTTGACCAAGCGGTTGCCCACTCAGAATAAGGAACGCACTTCACATCGGTACGGCCATCCAGACACTTCTCTGTTGCCGTATTCCAGTAATAGACATCAGTCCAATACGCATCATCGCTAGCATGGAAAGTTGCACAGTGATTTTTGTCTGCTGTGAGTTCACATGATTTAGCATTTGATGGAGCTTCACCGAACCACTCAGCCACCCCAGCATTTGCTTCCGGTGATGCGATGTGATTCATCCAAAGATAGGCGCAGTTTGGATTTTTGGCTTTGCTCGAGATCATCCAAGTATCAGACCAACCGGTAGCACCCTCAACTGGCTTAATACCTTCGACCTTTGTGCCTTCACCTTTAGCGAGGTTGATATTTACCTGCCAAGTGGTTCCAAGAACTGTAGTGCCAGCCTTGAGACCCGCGACATGCTTGAGGTAATCGCCCCAATATTCGCTGATGAGTGGTTTCTGCTGCTTCAACAATTCCATTGCAGCATCGAATTGTGTTTGATCGAGCGCGTATGGATATTTGATGCCTAGTTCTGGTTTGGTCTTCATCAAGTACAAAGCTGCATCAGCGATGTAAATTGGTGAGTCATATGCAGTGATCTTTCCTGCATAAGGTGAATTAGCATCGAAGACTGCTCCCCACGATGTTGGAGCGGGCTTCACGATATCGGTGCGGTATGCGAGCAAGTTCGCACCGCGTCCATGAGGGATGCCGTATGCAACGCCATCAACTGAGTTCCATGGCTGCATCTTCAAATTAGCAAAGATGTCGGCGTAGTTAGGAACCAAGTCAGTATTTACTGGAGCTACATCGCCACCGTAGATGAGACGTAACGAAGCATCTCCAGATGCGGAGACAACGTCGTATTCGCCAGTTTTCATAAGTGCGACCATGTCATCTGATGATGCGCCAACCTTTACATTGACTTTGCAACCAGTTTCTTTTTCGAAACCAGTGACCCAGTCAACTTTTGGATCGGTCGAACCATTCTCGACATATCCAGCCCATGCGACGACGTTTACTTGGCCTTCACCCGCGCCGAGTTCTTTCATCATCTCGACTTTTGGTAGGCCGCTATCTGATGTGGAGTCGCTTGATCCACAACCACTTAAGACAAGTGCCGCAGCAGATGCTACGGAAAGTGCCTGAAACAGACGCTTGTTACGCATCTGTACCTCCATCCTCCTGAACCATGTTCAGCCTTTGAACATGGAAATCTCACACCTCTACAGGTTTGAGAATTCTCGTTCTTTCTCCCATGAAATATGCACTAAATCGCCACGCTTGAGTTCCTCCTGAGCATTTAGTGCTGTCACGAGTCCGACTTTCGTATCAACGACATATCTGGTTGTGGCGCCGACAAAAATGATGTCTCTCAAAGTGCCTTCAAAACTTCGCCCATGTGTGCTTGCGGAGCGGGCCACTTTGATGTGCTCAGGTCTTACGTTGACGCGAGCACCCTGTATTTCAATGGAATTGGTCTTCCCAACGAATTCTGCAACGAACTTTGTGCCAGGGTTCTCATAAATATTCTGTGGGGTATCAATCTGTTCGATTTTCCCGTTGTTGAATGCAGCAATTCGATCGCTCATTGTGAGAGCTTCTTCTTGGTCATGAGTAACAAATACAAAAGTTATGCCAACTTCTCTTTGTAGTTCTTTTAATTCCAATTGCATCTGTTCTCTTAATTTCAAATCAAGAGCGCCGAGGGGCTCATCAAGTAGAAGTACGGAAGGTCGATTTACTAACGCACGTGCAAGCGCAACTCGCTGACGCTGTCCGCCCGATAATTGATGAGGTTTGCGATTCTCATACCCAGAGAGTCGAACTTGCTCTAAAGCGCGAAGCGACTTTTCACGCCGTTCATCTTTCGCGACACCTTTTACTCTCAACCCATATTCAATATTCGAAATTACATCCATGTGTGGAAATAGCGCGTAATCCTGAAAGACAGTATTCACATCTCTTTCATATGGAGGAAGGTCAGTAATGTCTACGCCATTGAGAGTGATGGAACCTGAATCTGGGGATTCAAACCCGGCAATCATGCGTAATACGGTTGTTTTTCCCGAACCCGATGGCCCAAGTAGCGTTAAGAATTCTCCAGCGTGAATATCAAGGTCTACGTCATCAACTGCACGAACAGAGCCGAACGACTTGGCGAGATTGCGGATCTCAATGATGGCCACCGCCAAAACTTACTGAAG
>RFMK01000172.1 GCA_009927705.1 Actinomycetota bacterium
GGCAACTGCGATGGCATTCATCCACTTGTACTTCTTGCCATTCGTCCATTCACCAGCAGTGAAACTATCGCCAGCTTTCCAACGGAGGTAGATCGGAATCATGAAGGCGAGATAGAGGCTGATGACGCAAACAGAAACGACAGCGTAGAAAGCAGTAGGAGCTCCAGTTGGGCTCTTCCATAACGCAGGAAGAGTGAGCAGGACTCCGAGAACTGATGACACGAGAACAGCATTTACTGGAGTTCCTTTGTCATTGACTTTGCGCCAAGAAGCAGATTTTGGAACTGCTCCATCGCGCGAGAAAGCGAACATCATGCGTGAGCATGAAGTTAAACATGCGGTAACGCAGAAGAGCTGGCCCGCAGTTGAAATTAGCATCACTAATTTGAAAGCCATGCCGCCACCTAGTGATGTGTAAAGAACTGCGATGACAGATCCGCCGCCATATGGATTTACAGCGGGATCAAAGGAGTTGATGACATCTGTGTTCGTTGCAGCATAAAGGAATGCAAGAAGCAAAATGTATCCACCAACAGCAGAGTAAAAGATGGATTGCCAGATGCCTCGTGCTGCCGACATGTGTGCACCCTTTGTCTCTTCTGACAAGTGTGCAGATGCATCGAAACCAGTGATCGTGTACTGGGTCAATAGGAAGCCGAGAGGCAAGACATAGAACCAGTAATTTGAGAATCCAGAATTATTAATCTGTTCGGTGAACATCCAATTGAGTGATTGATGTTTCTCAGGGACAATCAACAAGATTCCAATAACAACGACGGCGCCAAATACATGCCACCACACAGAGATATTGTTCACGAGGGCCAATAAATGGCTCGAGAAAATATTTATCAATGTCACGAGAATCATGATGATGATAAAGAGCGCGAATTGCTGTTTTATGTAGTCGCCACCCATAAATGAAGTGCCGTAACCATCAAAGAGGCCACCTAGAAGAATATTTAGGAAGCTGGCTGCGCCATATCCGACTGATGCGGTAACAGAAACAAGACCAATGAGATTGAGCCAACCGGTGTAGAAACCAGCTTTCGGTCCACCTAGCCGCGACGCCCACCAGTAAATACCGCCTGACGTTGGATACGCGGACGCTAATTCCGACATACAAAAACCGATTATGAGGATGAAGAAGGAAATTAACGGCCAACCAATTGAGATCGCAACAGGACCGCCGTTATTCCATGCCTGTGCGAATGTAGTGAAACATCCAGCCAGGATTGAGATGATTGAGAACGAGATCGCAAAGTTCGAGAATGAACTCCAGGTTCGAGACAGCTCTTGTTTATATCCCAGCGCTGCCAGACGTTTCTCGTCATCA
>RFMK01000028.1 GCA_009927705.1 Actinomycetota bacterium
TGAACGTTGTTGCAACTGGCTTTCGATCTGCTTTGCAGTATCAAGACCAACACCAACGACGATGAGAATCGCGGTTCCGCCAAATGGGAAGTTCTGTGATGCGCCAAAGAGAACGAGCGCGATGATTGGGATAATCGCAACAAGAGCTAGATAGAGTGATCCGGGCGCAGTAATACGGTTGAGGACATACTGCAAGTAATCACTCGTTGGCTTGCCGGCGCGAATACCAGGGATAAATCCACCGTACTTACGCATATTTTCGGCAGTCTCTTCTGGGTTGAAGGTGATTGCTACGTAGAAATATGCAAAGAAGATAATGAGAAGTGCATAAGCGGCGATATAAATCGGGTGATCGCCCTTAACAAAGTTCGCAGCAATCCATACTGCCCATGGCGCTTGTGAATTTGTGAAGTTTGCAATCAACGATGGGATGTAGAGCAGAGATGAAGCGAAAATTACTGGGATAACGCCAGATTGGTTTACTTTGATTGGAATGTACGTAGTGGTTCCACCGTACTGGCGACGACCTACTTGGCGCTTTGCATACTGCACCGGAATTCGGCGTTGGGATTGTTCGACGAAGACGACCGCCGCCACAATCAATACACCGATAGCCATGATGAAGAGGAATGTTGGCCAACCGCGGGAAAGCTTGATGGACCAGAGTTGTCCAGGGAAGCTTGCTGCGATTGATGTGAAGATCAAGATCGACATACCGTTTCCGACTCCACGATCAGTGATTAATTCGCCGAGCCACATGATGACCGAAGTTCCTGCTGTCATCACAAAAATCATTGTGACGATGCGCTGCCATGAAGTATCCGGAATGATCGCTTCGGTACATCCGCTGATCAAACGACCAGGAGTACGAGCTACCGCAATAAGACCCGTGGTCTGAAGGACAGCAAGTCCAACTGTGAGATAACGAGTGTATTGAGTGAGCTTCGCCGTTCCTGATTGTCCTTCTTTCTTCAACGCATCAAAACGAGGGATGACAACGGTGAGAAGTTGGATGATGATCGATGAAGTGATGTACGGCATGATGCCGAGTGCGAAGACCGAGAGTTGTAGCAACGCTCCACCGCTAAATAGATTGATGAGACCAAACAATCCGCCAGTATCAACATTTGCTAAACAGCGTTGGACTGCTGCGTAGGAAACGCCTGGGGTTGGGACGATCGATCCAAAGCGGAAGAGAGCCATGATTGAAAGAGTGAAGAAGATCTTGCGACGCAGATCAGGCGTTCTAAATGCCTTTGCGAAAACTGAGAGCAACACTTTCTTCTCCTATTTCAATTCAGTTGACTAAAGAACCTTGATGCTTCCACCAGCAGCAGAGATCTTCTCTGATGCAGAGGATGAGAAGCTATGGACGGTGACATTCACCTTAACGGAGATATCGCCATTTCCTAGGACTTTGACTGGGTGGCCCTTGCGAGCTGCGCCAGCTTTATAGAGATCTTCAACTGAAATGTCGCCACCCTTTGGGAAGAGCGCGTTAATTGTTGAGACATTCACAGCCTGATAAGTAATGGTTTCTGGGTTCTTGAAACCACGGAGTTTTGGTAGGCGTTGGACGAGCGGCATTGCGCCACCTTCGAAACCAGCGCGAACAACGTTACGTGCACGTGTTCCTTTTCCACCGCGACCAGAGGTCTTTCCTTTAGAACCTTCACCGCGACCCTTACGAGTCTTGTCCTTCTTC
>RFMK01000019.1 GCA_009927705.1 Actinomycetota bacterium
TTGGTTCAGAAATTGTAGTTTTTGGAGACACGATTGCTGATATTGAGTCAGCCAAAAGAGCTGGTATCGACGCGCGAGTTGCTATTCACTCAGGTGTACACACTGTGGACGAATTGACTGAAGCTGGCGCAAGCGTGGTTATTTCGTCGGTAGCAGATGTTGTCGTGAAATAGAAATCCCCGACTATTTCTAGCCGGGGATTTTTTCCAATTACTTAACTAGCGATTCTCTCCAACTTGGTAATCATCCAAGCGAACTGCTTCGCCGGAACCAGTGGTCTCGAATGGCGCATAGTCATACTCTTCATAAGCTGCGTAGACCGCGGCCTTTGCTTCCTCAGTAGGTTCAACTCGCACGTTGCGATAACGAGCAAGACCAGTACCTGCTGGGATGAGTTTTCCAATGATGACGTTTTCTTTGAGACCAAGGAGTGGATCGCTCTTCTCGGAAAGCGCTGCGTCGGTAAGAACGCGAGTGGTTTCCTGGAATGATGCTGCAGAGAGCCACGATTCGGTAGCAAGTGATGCCTTGGTGATACCCATAAGTTCTGGGCGACCAGATGCAGCCTTTCCACCCTTTTGTACTGCTTCGCGGTTTGCAGCTTGGAAGCGAAGGTGATCGACCAATTCGCCTGGTAGCAAATCAGTATCGCCTGGTTCAAGAACAGTAATGCGACGGAGCATCTGCTTCACGACGATTTCGATGTGCTTATCGTGAATACCTACGCCCTGTGAGCGGTAAACCTCTTGAATTTCATGGACGAGGTGGGTCTGCGTTGCACGAGGTCCGAGGATTCGAAGTACTTGCTTCGGATCAATCGCACCGACAACCATCTGTTGTCCAACGCTGACTTTCTGTCCTTCTTCAACAAGAAGTTTCTGACGACGTGTAATTGGATAAGCAACCGCTTCGCCACCATCTTCTGGTGTCACGATGATCTTCTTACCCTTTGCATCTTCAAGGAAGCTCACAACACCGGCTGCTTCAGCAATCGGTGCAACACCCTTTGGTGTGCGAGCTTCGAAGAGCTCGACGACGCGAGGTAGACCGTGAGTGATATCGCCCGATGCAGTAGCCGCTCCACCAGTGTGGAAGGTACGCATTGTGAGCTGAGTGCCTGGTTCACCAATTGATTGAGCAGCGATAATTCCAACCGCTTCGCCCACATCAACGAGTTTGCCGGATGCCATTGAACGGCCGTAACACTTAGCACATTGTCCAACCTTGCTATCGCAAGTAAGGATTGAGCGAACCTTAACTTCAGAAACGCCTGCATCGATAAGTGTGTTGATTACGCGATCACCAAGATCAGAACCTGCGGCTGCGATGGTTGTGCCATCAACAACGACATCTTCTGAAAGTGTGCGACCGTAGATTGAAGTCTCGACATAATCATCACGAGTCAATTTGCCGTTGACAATGTTGCCGATCTTGAGAGTAAGACCGCGATCTGTTCCGCAATC
>RFMK01000023.1 GCA_009927705.1 Actinomycetota bacterium
GGGTTCAGACCATTACTTACGGCTAGTTCATGAGTAACTTTTTGGAAAGCAATTGCATCACTTACACACGTTGAAATCTCTGAACCTGCGCCAGGAGTCTTGAGAACAACGTCATTTCCTATGGAATGCGCTTGACTGCCAATCCAGTAAACCTTTCCAGCGATCGCACGAACTCGTTCGGGGGCTTCGCCAAAAGATTCTTTCGGTAAGTGGTGTGGTGCAATAAATATGACTTGAGCAGCTGCATTGAGCGATGCGATTGGGCCATGCATGAAATCAGAAGACGACATTCCCTGGACAGGAATCAAACATGTTTCTTGTAATTTCAGTGCAAATTCCTTCGCGTTCGGGTATGAGAATCCTCGTCCCAGTACATAAATCGGCTTAGATATATCGAGGTTCTTCGCAAATTCCTTGTAGTTGACGGCATCAGCCAAAATTTCTTCCGCTGACGAAATGATTGATTCGGATTCTGTGAACTTTCCTGCCCATGTCATCGCCAAGAGATACGAAACAAACAATTGACCTACATAAGACTTCGTAGCAGGGACAGCAAGTTCAGGTCCAGCAAGGACAGGAATGTGGATATTTGAAAGTTTCGCTAGAGGTGAATTCTCATCATTAGTAATTGAAAGTAAGAATCCACCGCCAGCTTGTGCCGCTTTTGCAAAGGTCAATAGATCGGTTGATTGACCGCTTTGGCTAATGGCAATTAAAAGACAGTTCTCGTATTTGAAAGTTGTGGGATACATCGTCGCAGCCGATGGTGAGGCTAATCCGACTGGAAGGCCGAGTTGTGTTTCGAGAAGATACTTCAAATAGTGTCCAGCGTTATCAGAAGTACCGCGAGCGAGAATGATTACTGAAGTGAATGCATGATTCTTAAATAGCGCTTTGGCCTCTTGGAGCTCGGCAACCGAAGCAGAGATGTCGCGAAGCATGCGAGGGATCTCATGAATCTCTCGTTGCATCACTTCGCCCAAGTTAGTCATAACTTCCATTCTGTCGTCCACGATCTCT
>RFMK01000107.1 GCA_009927705.1 Actinomycetota bacterium
CGCGCTTGATACTCAAAAAGGTCCATGGGTCATAACTTATCTACTGGTGCATATCGGAGCAACAAACGCTTATCTCCGTAGCTGCCGAAGTTGATTGTGGCTTCGGCTTTATCGCCTGAGCCTGAGACTGCAATCACAGTTCCCAATCCAAAGGTGTCATGCGATACGCGATCACCAATATTGAGTTGCAAAGTATTGGATTGCTTGCCAGTTGCTTTCGGTAATGGAGGTGGTCCAAATTTTTTTCGAGTGATGGGCGGAGTTATGAAGCCGCTCTCGCTCTTGTTCCAGTCAATCAAGTTTTCTGGTATCTCATCGAGGAAACGTGAAGGCGGATTGTAATTAGGAGCACCCCATGAAGATCGGTATTCAGAGCGCGATAAATAGAGCCGTTGTTGTGCGCGAGTAAGCCCTACATACGCAAGTCGACGTTCCTCTTCCAACTCTTTCTTCTCACCCAAAGTACGAGAGTGTGGGAAAACTCCCTCTTCCATTCCAGTTAAGAAAACAGTGGGAAATTCCAAACCTTTCGCCGTATGTAACGTCATAAGCGTTACGACTCCACCATGATCTTCGCCTTCTGGAATTTCATCTGCATCTGCAACGAGTGCGACATCTTCCAGGAAACCCGCAAGAGATATCTCTTCCCCTTCATCCACTTCTCGTTCTTGATACTCCTCTGCTACCGCTACCAATTCTTCAAGGTTTTCGATTCTTACTTCATCTTGTGGATCGTGACTATCTCGTAACTCATCAAGCAAACCAGATTGTTCAAGAGCTGCTGCAGCAATCGTTGAAGGCGGGCGCTTTGCTTCAACGAGAACACGAAGTGCGCTGATCATTGCGACGAATTGTGAGATGGATGCTGATGTCTTCGGGGTGAGCCCTGCTTCGCTAGCTCGATTGAGAGCCGACCAGAAGCCGATTCCCTCTCGTTTTGCGAGATCATCGATATTGTCGATAGCGCGATCTCCGATTCCTCGCTTGGGGGTATTAATGACACGACGCATCGAGACTTCATCGTCAGGATTGACGATGACTCGAAGATACGCGAGAAGATCCTTCACTTCTTTACGTTCATAGAATCGAACTCCGCCCACAACTTTGTAGGGAATCGTCGCGCGCATAAATACTTCTTCAAAGACGCGTGATTGAGCATTCGTTCGATAGAAAATCGCGGTATCGCCGAAGTTTGATAGACCTTCTCTTTGGAGACGGAAGAGCTCATCTCGGACAAATTCCGCCTCATGATGTTCGTTCTCAGCCACAAACCCGATTAGCTTTGGTCCGCTTCCAGCATCAGACCATAGGTTCTTCTCTTTACGTGCTTCGTTGAGAGAAATAACAGCATTTGCAGCGCTCAAGATGTTCTGGGTTGAACGGTAATTCTGTTCGAGCAAAATAGTAGTGGCGTCGGGATAATCCTCTTCGAATTGCATGATGTTACGGATTGTCGCGCCGCGAAAACCATAGATTGATTGGTCAGCATCGCCAACTACACATAATTCTGCAGCAGGTATTCCTTCTCGATCCATACCGACAAGTTCACGAATCAAGATGTATTGGGCGTGATTTGTATCTTGATATTCATCAACCATGATATGTCTGAAGCGATGACGATAACGAGCTCGAGCTTCTGGAAACTTTTGTAGAACCTCTACAGTCTTCATAATCAAATCATCGAAGTCCATCGCGTTAGCGGAAGTGAGACGTTGTTGGTAGATGGCATAAACTTCTGCAACAACCTCTTCGAAACTGTTCTGAGTGGCATTTCGATAATCAGCCGGCCCAAGTAGCTCGTTCTTTGCATTTGAGATGACAGAAGCGATTCCACGTGGGTTGTAGCGCTTGGGATCGAGGTTGAGATCGCGCATAACCAGTGTTACGAGTCGCAAACTATCGGCTTGATCATAAATCGAGAAGGTTGGAGAAAAACCTAATCTCACAGCTTCTTGGCGCAAGATACGTACGCAGGCTGAGTGAAAAGTCGAAACCCACATGATCTTTGCGCGATTGCCAACCAAATGCGCAACACGCTCTTTCATCTCCCCGGCAGCCTTATTGGTAAAGGTGATTGCGAGGATTTCAAATGGTTGGACTCCTCGTTCAGCCATCAAATATGCAATTCGGCGAGTGAGAACTCGCGTCTTTCCTGAACCTGCTCCTGCAACAACCAACAATGGACCGCCAGCATGAGTTACAGCCGCACTTTGTTGGGGATTGAGGCCTTCCAAAAGTGATTGAGAAGGCCGCGAAGACATGATGCGAAGTCTAGGATAGGCCGGTGACTCCACTGGACGATTCAGAAATTAAGCGCGTACTTGTGGTGATGGCGCATCCTGATGACTGTGATTTCGGTGCCGGCGGCACCATTGCACATTGGACAGCTCAAGGTATCCACGTTTCCTATTGCATCATCACTAATGGCGATCAGGGTGGCGAAGAATCAGGTATTCCACTCGAACAGATGGCAGCAGTCCGCCAGAAAGAACAGCGAGATGCCGGCAAAGCGCTGGGCGTTGACGACATTACTTATTTGAATTATCGCGATGGTTGGTTAGCGCCCTCGATGGAACTAAGAAAAGATATTGTGAAAGCTATTCGCATTGCCAAACCGGATCGTATGGTTGTGCAATCACCCGAAAGAAATTATGAGCGAGTGTTCGCCAGCCATCCGGATCATCTCGCAGCCGGTGAAACTTCGGTGCAAGCGGTCTATCCAGATGCACGGAACCCTTTTGCTTTCACAGATCTGAAAGATGCAGGGTTCGAACCGTGGCGAGTGCGCGAAGTATGGATGACGGGCTCACCTAACCCCAATCATTTTGTAGACATCACTGAAACATTCCCCAAGAAGATTGCGGCGCTCCAAGCACATGTGAGCCAAACTGCTCACAATAAGGAGCTAGAAAAGATGGTCCGCGAATGGGGCGAGAGAAACGCTCAGGCTAATGGTTTAGCGGAAGGCAGGATTGCTGAGATATTCCAGGTGATGAATACCGATTAGTTATTGGTTCGCGCTTCGTTTATAGAGATGGTGCGAAGCGGGGTTCCATCTACTCCACCGCTTTTTACTCCACCTTCAGCGATAAATTTCACGATTTCTAGTCCAGAAATAATCTTTCCCCAGATTGTGTAGTTAGGACCAAGAGTCGTGTTCTTGTAGACCAAGAAGAACTGACTTCCATTCGTACCAGGTCCAGAATTTGCCATCGCAACTGTTCCTTCCGGGTAATTGTTCTCACCCGCAGCAGGAAGATTCTCATCTCGGTATCGGAAATCAGGGCCGCCAGTTCCCGTAGCAGTCGGATCGCCACATTGAAGAACATAAATTCCTTCTGTGGTGAGTCGATGACACAAGGTGTTATCAAAGAATCCGTTGCGCGCAAGAGTTGACATCACAGTGACTGTGACTGGCGCTTGGCGAGCCATGGTTTGAATGACGATGTCACCGCAATTAGTTTCGAGTGTGATGGTTTTTGGGAATCTTTTCAGAATCGAATTTGGTGGCGCGATACGTGCAGGAGTTTGGGCCGTAGCTTTTGTGACCTGACAGCGAATCTTCTCCGCCTTCTTATTGCTTACCGCGGTTGTTTTTGGTTTGGGGCTCTCAGCATGAGCAGAGATTGTTGGGGTGCCAAATAAAGATACGCAGAACAGGGCAATAACGACTAATGATTTACGACGCATTGCACTCTCCTTTCGCATCCTTATTCCCATTCAATTGTTGCCGGCGGTTTTGAAGTGATATCGAGCGTTACTCGATTCACTTCTCTTACCTCGTTAGTGATGCGATTTGAGATCTTCGCCAAAACCTCGTAAGGAATTCGCGACCAATCTGCAGTCATCGCATCTTCGCTTGAGACTGGACGAAGAACAATCGGATGGCCGTAGGTTCGACCATCTCCTTGTACTCCAACACTTCGTACATCAGCGAGTAATACAACGGGGCATTGCCAGATCTCTCGATCAAGACCAGCCAAGTGTAATTCTTCTCGCGCGATGAAATCGGCTCGACGAAGAACTTTAAGTCTTTCTTCAGTAACTTCCCCGACTATTCGGATTGCAAGACCAGGACCAGGGAATGGCTGGCGCCAGACGATTGGTTCGGGAAGGCCAAGTGACATACCAACATCGCGCACTTCATCCTTAAATAGCGAGCGAAGTGGTTCGATAAGAGTGAATTCCAAATCTTCAGGTAGGCCACCAACGTTGTGATGGGATTTGATATTTGCCGTTCCAGTTCCGCCACCTGATTCGACCACATCTGGATACAAAGTTCCTTGTACTAAGAATTCAACTTTCTTCTCAAGTGAAATCTTGGCCGCTGCTTCTTCGAAAGTCCGGATGAATTCTCGCCCGATTATCTTTCGCTTCTCTTCCGGATCTGTAATTCCTTTAAGTGCAGTGAGAAACTTTTCTCGGGCGTCAACAACCATAAGATTCACGCCGGTTGCGGCAACGAAATCTCGCTCGACTTGTTCAGCTTCACCTTCCCGCAACAGCCCGTGATCAACAAAGACACAGGTGAGTTGTGAGCCAATAGCCCGCTGAACAAGTGCTGCTGCTACCGCAGAATCGACGCCACCGGAGAGGCCACAGATAACTGCTTTGTTGCCCACCGCGGATTTGATATTAATCATCTCGTTATCGATGATGTTCTCGGAAGTCCACGTCGGTTTGCATTTAACAACATCAACCAACCATCGACGGAGAATTTCTTGGCCATTGTCGGAGTGAAGCACTTCAGGGTGGAATTGAACTCCGGCAAGAAGTCCGCTTTCATTTTCAAAAGCTGCGACCTGAGTATCGGTGGTATTGCCGATAACGTGAAAACCTTGCGGTGCGCTTGTGACGCTATCTCCATGGCTCATCCAGACATCAAAATTGGAATCTAAATCTTTGAATAATCGAGATGAAGGATCTGCATTGAATCGCGTACGGCCGAATTCAGATTTACCGGTTTTTGCCACAACACCTCCAAGAGATTGGGCCATTGCTTGAAATCCATAACAAATTCCAAAGATAGGGATGCCAGAATCGAAAAGTTTGGGATCAATGGAGGGTGCATGAGGCGCATATACCGAGGCTGGTCCGCCCGAAAGAATGATGGCACGTGGATTTCGTGCGAGTAATTCATCAACCGAAAGTGTTGAAGGAACTATTTCGCTGTAGACATTCGCCTGACGGACTCGACGGGCAATGAGTTGGGCATATTGAGCGCCAAAATCAACGACAAGGACATGATTACTGCGCTGCACAGGCTCGGTCCTTATGCTCTATTGAGAACGACTTCGACGCGTTGGAACTCCTTGAGATCCGAGTAACCGCAAGTCGCCATAGCGCGACGGAGCGCGCCAAAAAGATTCATCGAACCGTCTGCAGCATGAGATGGTCCGAGCAAGATTTCACTCAAAGTTCCAGCAGTGCTGACATGAACGCGAGCGCCACGAGGAACTTCTGGATGGTGAGCTTCTGAACCCCAGTGCCAACCACGCCCTGGCGCTTCTTCAGCGCGCGCAAGTGGTGATCCCAGCATCACGGCATCAGCGCCGCATGCAATCGCTTTTGCAATATCGCCACTCTTACCGACTGAACCATCAGCAATGACATGCACATAACGCCCACCAGATTCATCGAGATATTCACGACGAGCAGATGCGACATCAGCAACAGCGGTTGCCATCGGAACTGAAATACCGAGAACTTGGCGGGTCGTGTGCGCAGCGCCGCCGCCAAAACCAACAAGAACGCCAGCAGCGCCAGCGCGCATAAGATGCAGCGCACTTTGGGCAGTAGCCGATCCGCCGACAATGACGGGAACATCAAGTTCATAGATGAACTTCTTGAGATTCAATGGTTCGTGATTTTTTGACACGTGTTCTGCACTTACGGTCGTACCGCGAATGACGAAGATATCAACGCCAGCGTCAATGACGGTCTTATGAAATTCTGCTGTTCGTTGGGGAGATAGTGCGCCAGCTACGGTCACTGCTGCTGCGCGGATTTCAGCAATTCGCTCCTTGATTAGTTCTGGGCGAATCGGCGCTTTATAAAGTTCTTGCATGCGACGCGTTGCCTGGTCGGCCGGTATTGATGAGATCTCACCAAGTTGGATCTTGGGATTCTCATAGCGCGTCCACAGTCCTTCAAGGTTAAGAACTCCCAATCCCCCAAGCTTTCCGATGGCGATTGCAGTTTCAGGAGATACAACCGAATCCATGGGAGCGGCAAGTAATGGCATCTCAAACTTGTAGGCATCGATCTGCCATGAGATTGAGACTTCGTTAGGTTCGCGAGTACGACGTGAGGGGACGATAGAAATATCGTCAAAAGAGTAAGCAGTACGGGCTCTCTTACCCGGCGAGATTTCAATATCAACCATCATCGACTCCGGTAATAGTTTGGCGCATCAGCAACATCAAGTACATCGTGTGGATGACTTTCTTGAAGCCCTGCGGAGGTGATCTGTATGAGTCGGCCACGACGTTGCAAAGCCGCAATATTTTCCGCTCCGGCATATCCCATACCCGAGCGAAGACCACCGACAAGTTGGTGAACAACTTCGGATACCGAGCCACGATACGCAACTTTTCCTTCAATACCCTCTGGAACCAACTTATCTTCAGCAAGCACATCATCTTGCATGTAACGATCCTTGGAATAAGACTTCTTTGTTCCGCGGCTCTGCATTGCACTCAGCGAACCCATTCCGCGATAAGTCTTGAACTTCATTCCATCAATCTCTACCAACTCACCTGGAGATTCTTCACAACCTGCTAACAAGGATCCGAGCATGACTGTGTCTGCTCCAGAGACAATCGCTTTTGCAATATCGCCTGAGTATTGCAATCCACCATCAGCAATCAAAGGGATATCTGCTTTCTTACATGCTTTCGCCGCTTCCATAATCGCAGTGATTTGTGGAACGCCAACTCCGGCAACGACGCGGGTTGTGCAGATTGAACCTGGCCCAACTCCAACTTTTACTGCATCAGCTCCAGCATTGATCAGCGCTTGTGCGCCGGCGCGAGTAGCGATGTTTCCACCAATAATTTCTTGTTTCGGAAAATGCTTTTTTATTTTCGCAATTGCTTCGAGCACCGCGCGATGATGTCCATGAGCGGTATCAACGACAATGACATCTACTCCAACGCCAATCAGCGCTTCAGCTCTTTCAAATCCATCATCGCCAACTCCTACCGCGGCGCCGACTCGCAAGTCCGCGCCTTTGACTAATTTCACGTGAGTTACTTGTTCATCAACCGCCAAGTTGCGGTGAATGATGCCAATGCCACCAGCCTTCGCCATTGCGATTGCCATCGCAGATTCAGTCACGGTATCCATCGCGGAAGAGACCAGCGGAATATCGAGTGATATTGAGCGCGTGAGTTGGGTTCGAGTATCGACTTCGGACGGGACTACATCTGAGGCATCAGGGAGAAGAAGTACATCGTCGTAAGTGAGGCCCAACATTGCGACCTTTTCATTGACGTTCTCGCTCACGTGCTCACCCTAATGGTTGGGGTATTTAAGCTCCAACTGCCCGCGCAATCTCCTCGCAAGCCTCCAATAAATCATCAACTAGTACTGCGGGTTTGATCTCCTCGCGCTTCCAACCAGGACCACCGAGAACAATGCGTGGCGCAGGGCGGATGCTAGGAATTTCGCCAAGTACTTCAGGTTTTCCATTCTTATCTAGTTGTGCCCATAAGAAAATTGCGGGAGGAGCTGAACGTTTCACAACTGCGCTCACCGCTTCAATAGGAGTACGCGCACCAAGGAATTGAACGGCGATCTTTCGCTCCGAGAGAACCGCACCGAGAGCATACAAAGCAAGTGAGTGCATCTCTTCGCCAATGCAAGCAAGTAGAACTGGCCGCGCATTAACCGGATTTTGTACAAATGCATTTGCTTCTTGTAACAAACGCTTGATGATTTCACTTACCAAGTGCTCGGTCTCAATTCCCGTGCCAGATTCAGCCCATTCATCACCAATCATGATCAGAAGTGGGACAAGAACTTCATTCCATGTATTTGTGATTCCGCGAGCAGCCATCTCAGATCGAAGTAACTCTTCAATGAAGTTCCGGTCATAAGTACGTGCTGCGCGAATGAGTGTTTCCACGAGCTCTTCACGAACTGCAACATCGGAGGTGATGGAGTTAGCCATAGCCTCAGGAGAAACGTCGCCATCAAATGCCAACGCGCGTTGGGCAGCTTCTGCTGGCGAAACTCCTGCAATGACAAGTTTGCGCATCAAAGTAAGTCGAGCGAGGTCGGAGCCGTTGTATCGACGATGTTCTCCAGAACTATGTTCCGATGGACCCAAGCCATAACGACGATCCCAGGTTCGAAGTGTTGCGGGAGCGACCCCAAGACGACGGGCAACCGCGGCAACGGTCAGAGATTCGACATCTGACTGATTAAATCGCTGGGTTTCGGCCACGAGGCAATAGTGGGGGCAGAGCCTCTCGGTCGCATGTTGAAAAGTGGGCTTCGCCACGCTTACGGGTATAGACGGTCAAGGTACTTGAACAACTTATGGCGCGATTGTATGGTTCAGCCATGTCCGAAACCTCTCGCTTACCGAAGCCGGTAGCAACCAATTGGGAATGGCAGTATGAGGGTGCTTGCCGATCCCTTCCAACTGAGATGTTCTTTCATCCAGATGGCGAGCGCGGCCCCCGCCGCAAAGCTCGTGAGAACGCTGCAAAAGCGGTCTGTGCTTCTTGTCCGGTAATCGCCGCATGTCGCGCACATGCGCTCGCTGCTCAAGAGCCTTATGGCATCTGGGGAGGTCTAACAGAGGAAGAGCGTTTGGACATCATCAGCAAGGCGCAGCGTCAACAGCGATTCTTTACTGCATAACTTCTTCGACAAGAACAAACCCCCGATTTCGTATCGGGGGTTTTTCATTTCTCGACTTTAATTCAGTGGATCGGGCGCTAATTCAGGTGACTTACGAAGACTTATGACTGCGGTTACTGCAAGTGCGCTGAAGATGACCCCCATAGAGAAGATCAAGGTTGGTTCAGGAATCTGCCAACCCGCAATGTCAGTCACGCCGACGCCAATCAGTGCTTCGATAATTAATTTGATTCCGATGTACGCAAGAATGACGCTCAATCCTTTTGATAAATATGCTAATCGTGCGAGCATCATCTCAACTAAGAAATAAAGTTGTCTCAATCCCATCATCGCAAAAGCATTTGCCATGAAAGCAATGTACTTATCTGATGTAAGCGCGACTGTCGCCGGAATCGAATCAAGCGCGAAAAGCAGGTCGGTAAAACCTAGTGCGACAAAAGCAAGGGCAAAAGTCCCCAACCCTTTGTTGCGTAACCAGGTGACCATACGATTCTCTTGCCACTCATCATCGCCGGCATCTTCGCGGACCAGTTGGTACGCGGTATAAATCAAGAGCGCACCAAAGAAGAAAAATAGCCAGACGAATCGCTCGATTGCTTCGATTGCAACAAACAGGAAGATCACTCGCAGAACCAGCGCAAAGAGGATGCCGGACAGGAGCGCTAGTTGTTGTTTCTCGCGTGGGATGTTGAGTTTGGCCAAGATGATGATGAAGACAAAGAGGTTATCGATCGATAACGGGTATTGGGTCACCCACGTTGCAAAATACTCTTCGCTCACAATGGGGTTCTGCCAGGCCATCAAGAAGAAGCCAAAAGCGACAGCAGAGGTAATATAGAAAAGCGTCCATGCGACTGATTCCCTGACCGTGGTCATACGGTTTCGACGAGCAAATGCCCACGCTAGATCTGCGCCGATGACTAAGAGTGCAACACCTGCGGTGATGGCCCAAATGGTCGCCGTGACCGGAGTCTCCATGCCTTAATCGTAAGGTGGAAGTACCGGCTTTAGTCCTTCTTTGGTTGGAAGTTCTCCGGATTCTTGCGAAGTGAGATCACAGTCGTGACTGCTAGCGCGCTAATGATCACGCCGAGTGAGACATTCAGCGATGGTTTGGTGAGATGGATTCCTGCGATTTCGTGGATTCCGATGCCGTGGAACGCTTCGATGAAAAGCTTGAAGCCGATGAATCCCAAGATAATCGAGAGACCTTTGGAGAGGTAGACCAATCTTTTGAGGAGGATTCCAACGAGGAAGTAGAGCTGTCGAAGCCCCATCAAGGCAAATGCGTTGGCCATGAAGACAATGTATGGATCGCGAGTCAATCCAAAGATTGCCGGAATTGAGTCGAGAGCGAAGATCAAATCAGTCATGCCGAGAGCAATAAGAGCAAGTGCGAAATTCGAGAAACCTCGCTTACGCAAGAAGCTGATGACTCGACTCTCTTGCCATTCATTTTCACCTGGCTCTTCTTTTACCAAAGTCCAAGCGGTGTAAAGCAAGATTGCTCCGAAGAGGAAGAAGACCGCCACATAGCGCTCGATGACAGCAGCGCCAATAACGATAAATATTCCACGGAAGATAAGTGCCAAAGTGATTCCAAAGAGGAGTACCAGCTGCTCTTGTTTCTTAGCGATTTGAAGTCGAGTGAGGATGATCAAGAAGACGAAAAGATTATCGATTGATAACGAATATTCGGTTATCCAACCGGCGAGAAATTCTTTCGACGATTGTTCGCTACCCCAACTCTGCATCGAGAAACCGAAGACCAGCGCAGCAGAAACATAAATGACGGTCCAGGTCGCAGCTTCCTTAAGCGTGGTTTCTTTGTTACGCCGGATGAGCGCCCAAGCTAGATCCAAGATCAAGACGACAAAAACCGCAATGAGCGATGTTGCCCATAATTGCGAAGAAGCCATACCGGAAGAAGTCATTAGCGGATAGTAAAGAAAATCGGGCCCTAGCGCTGTGCCAGGACCCGATTTACTCCGTCAGTAATGCGTTTTAGTGACTGTGACCACCTGGTCCATGGCTATGGCCATGTCCAGCTGCTTCTTCTTTCTTATCTTCTGGAGTCTCGAAAACGAGCGCTTCAGTTGTAATGAACATTGCTGCGATTGAGGCAGCATTAGCGAGAGCGGAACGAGTCACCTTGACTGGATCGATAACGCCAGCTTTGACGAGATCGCCGTATTCATCAGATGCAGCATTGAAACCTTCATTCGGTTTCAACGTGCGAACCTTGGAGACAACAACGTATCCCTCTTGTCCCGCGTTTTCTGCGATCCAACGAAGTGGTTCTTGGCAGGCCTTTGCAACGAGACGAACGCCGACTGCAGCATCGCCTTCATAACCAAGGTCGCCATCAAGGACTGTGGCTGCATGAACGAGAGCTGCGCCACCACCAACGACGATTCCTTCTTCCACCGCTGCACGAGTTGCAGAGATTGCATCTTCGAGACGGTGCTTCTTCTCTTTCAATTCAACTTCAGTATGTGCACCAACTTTGATGACGCATACGCCACCAGAGAGTTTTGCTAGTCGCTCTTGAAGTTTCTCTTTATCCCAATCAGAGTCAACCAATTCGATCTCACGGCGGAGTTCGCCAATACGACCTTCAACATCTTTCTTGTTTCCGGCGCCATCAACGATTGTGGTGTGATCCTTTGTGATCACTACGCGGCGAGCACGGCCCAACATATCGAGTGAAATTTGATCCAACTTGAGACCAATCTCCTTGGAGATGACTTGGCCACCGGTAAGGATCGCCATATCTTGGAGCATCGCTTTACGACGATCACCAAAAGCTGGTGCTTTGACTGCCGCAGACGTGAAGACGCCGCGCATACGGTTTACGACGAGAGTGGAAAGAGCTTCACCTTCAACATCTTCAGCAATGATGAGAAGTGGCTTTCCGGACTTTGCGACCTGCTCCAAGATTGGGAGCAAATCACCGAGTGCGGAAATCTTCTCGGAAGCCAGCAAAACATAGGCATCTTCGAGGACAGTCTCCATGCGATCTTGATCCGTGACGAAATATGGAGAGATGTAGCCCTTATCGAACTGCATACCTTCAGTGAATTCGAGTTCGAGTCCGGTGGTTGAAGACTCTTCTACTGTGATGACGCCATCTTTACCGACCTTGTCCATCGCTTCAGCGATGAGATCACCGATGTTGCGATCTTGAGCAGAGATTGTTGCAACATCTGCAATCTGGGCCTTATCGGAGATCTTCGTAGAATTTGCGCGAAGCTTTTCAACAACTGATGCAACAGCTGCTTCGATACCAGCTTTAATTCCCATCGGTTGTGCGCCGGCAGCAAGGTTACGAAGACCTTCCTTCACCATTGCTTGGGCAAGGACAGTTGCAGTCGTGGTTCCATCACCGGCAACATCATTGGTCTTTTCCGCAACTTGCTTCACAAGTTGGGCGCCCATGTTTTCTGCTGGATCAGAGAGTTCGATTTCTTTCGCGATTGTGACGCCATCATTGGTGATAAGCGGAGCA
>RFMK01000166.1 GCA_009927705.1 Actinomycetota bacterium
TCTATGTTCTCTTCGTAGAACTAGGCAAGTCGCTCGATCGTCAGCCTGAGGGAGTTGCAGCCACTGTTGGTCGCCTCCGTCTCCTCCTCATCGCTTCATGGGGCGTCTATCCAATCTCCTACCTCCTTCCAATCATCGATGCAGAAGGTGCGGCAAGCGCTAGCTCCTTCGTCGGACGTCAAGTTGGTTACACCATCGCTGACGTGGTTGCGAAGTGCGTATGGGGTCTAACCATCCTCAAGATCGCACGTATGAAGTCCATTGCCGAAGGCATGAAGGACGATCACTAATACGTCGATCGACTTAGTAGTAAAAGTTATACAGGCGGGGCTCGGGAAACCGGGCCCCGTTTGATTTTTAGTTTGTGAGCGCATCAAGCAGCGATTGCTGAAGCCAGCCAATCCATGAGTACACCGAATACACAGCTTTCATGGGATCTGAATCAACCATCAACTCATACTTCTTATGAAGTGATTCGCTCGTTGTTATTACGTCTTCGTCATTCTTGGCGTTTTTCACTCGATCTTGCTCTGTTCCAATTCCAAGTCGAACGGCGAGCGCCAACCTTAGATCGTTAAGTCCGCCTAACCATTCCAGCGATTCATCGCTCGGGAAAGTGAGAGTCAGAAAGCCTTTATCTAATGGCGTATCTCCGGTCCACTCTTCATCTTGCGGCAGTAGCGCTTCGTAGATCGTGAGCGCATGGGCCTTCTTCTTCTCGCGAAGTCCATGTTCGGTATAGCGGCGGAATTCTCCCGCGGATTTCTCATCCGCATATGCGTTGGGAAGTAATCGCCTCAACACTGGATCTTCGGGAAGCGAGTCAGCATTGGAGATTCCAACCAGATGCAGGAGCGGATCGACTTGATGCGATTGCCCATCACCTTCTGCAAGTAACTCAACCAACTGTTCAGTCAGATTAATAAGGACATGTGCTTCCTGCGAAGTGAAGGTGATAGATATGGACCCGTCCTCTGAACGCTTGAAAGTGGACATTGCCCTAGAACTCATCATCTTTCTGGACTGTGGCCCAGAGTCCATATTCATGTAAACGTTGGACATCTCGCTCCATCTCTTCGCGAGTTCCTGATGTCACAGTGGCTCTACCTTCGTTATGGACTTTCAACATCAACTCAGTCGCTTTCTCTTTCGAATAGCCGAAGAGGACCATGAAGACATGCGTTACATAAGACATCAGATTGACGGGGTCATCCCACACTACGCAGACCCACGGTCTATCTGCACGTAGATCGAGTTCGACCTCAGATTCAATTGCTGTTCCGAGCGCCATGAGCGAATGCGGTCCTTATTTAAGAGTCGGAGTCATCGTCAGGACCTTTGCGAAGTCCAGCGTGAATCTCTTTACAAGTAGGACAGATTGGGAACTTATTAGGATCACGTGACGGTATCCATTTCTTTCCGCAGAGCGCAGTCACGGGAGTACCGGATACTGCAGATTCAACGATTTTCTCTTTGCGCACGTAATGGGCGAAGCGTTCGTGATCGCCAGGTTCGAGATCCTCGGTCTCGGGGCGCGTCTCGATAATGAGATCAGACTCTTCAATCGTCGATCGTCGCCCGAATTTCATGCGGTAATAATAGGCGCACCTTTGGCGCGAGCACGGGCTACAAGTCGGGTCGTAAGATATGCCGATGAAGGATCTATTGCGCACCGAGGATCTCTCTCGCGCTGATGTTGAACTTCTTCTCTCAACCGCGGCTGAGTTCGCCACAGAACCCACCAAAGCCTCAGCCGCTCTGGCACACAAAACCGTAGCGATCTACATGTCCAAGCCTTCAACACGTACCCGTCTTGCCTCAGAAACCGCCGTTGCTCATCTGGGTGGCACACCAATTTTCCTCCGCGGCGAAGATCTCCAAATTGGTCGTGGTGAAACCATTGCTGATACTGCTCGCGTCATAAGTCAGTTTTGCAACGCTCTCTTGATTCGTACTTTCGCCCAATCCGATGTTGATGAACTAGGTGCCAACGCCTCAATACCTGTCATTAACGGCCTGACTGATTACGACCATCCAACCCAAGTGCTTGCTGATTGGCTCACGATTCGTGAGAAATTCGGCGCTGATATTTCGGGACGTAAATTTGTTTATCTTGGAGATGGAAATAACGTAACAACAGCTTGGCTGATGATGGGCGCGACGATGGGAGCACATGTCGTGGCATCGACTCCGGAAGGAAAATGGGCACCAGATTCCGATGTTGTTGCACGAGCATCAGCGATTGCCGCAAAGAATGGTGGAAAAGTTGAAGTCATTCATGACCCACATGTAGCCGCAAAAGATGCATCAGTTCTTTATACCGATGTTTGGATGTCGATGGGCGATCCAGAAGAGGAGCGTCGCGAGAAAGAAAAAGCACTCAAGTCTTTTGCGGTCACGGAAGAATTAATGGGAATGACTTCTACTGATTCCATCTTCATGCATTGCCTGCCTGCGCATCGAGGCGAAGAGGTTGCGGCTTCTGTGATCGACGGAGCGCGCTCAGTCATTTGGCGTGAAGCATTTCATCGCCGCACCACAATCCAAGCCATCATTTATCACTTAGTTCGCGGTGAAATCAAAGGGTATTAAGGGCATCTTCCGGTAAAAACTCGATTAATTTTTGGGATTAAGTAGCCAGTCATAAACGTGAGGGATAGGCTCGTGTCGTGCGTGTAATCGTCCCAGCCGAGACAAAAAACGGAGAAAAGCGCGTCGCGCTATTGCCCGACATCATCTCCAAACTCACTCGCGCAGGTCTTACTGTCGCAATCCAAACGGGAGCTGGCGTTCATGCTGGCGCAAACGATGATGCCTATGTTGCTGCGGGCGCATCAGTATTTGGCGCCACCGATCTTGATAAAGAATTAAGTAGCGCCGATGTCATTCTCTCCGTCCAACCACTCACAACCGCACAAGCAGCGAAAGTTAAACGTGGCGGAATAACAATTTCTTTCCTCTCCTCCAGCAATGCAGCCGATTCCATTGATGCGCTCGCACAAGCTGGCGCCACAGCCATTTCGCTCGAAGCGGTTCCGCGAATCTCTCGCGCTCAATCAATGGATGCACTTACTTCCCAAGCGCTATGCGCTGGGTATAAAGCAGCGCTCGTTGGCGCTGAACTTTCTCCTCGTTTCTTCCCACTATTGATGACCGCCGCTGGCACTGTTACGCCAGCAAATGTTCTGGTGTTAGGCGCAGGAGTTGCTGGGCTTCAAGCGATTGCAACCGCACGTCGACTCGGCGCCGTTGTTTCTGCATACGATGTTCGTCCCTCCTCGGCAGATGAAGTCCGCTCTATGGGTGCGACATTCATCGAATTGGAATTGGAGGCGCTAGAAGGCGCTGGTGGTTATGCGCGCGAGATGACAGAAGAACGCGCCGCCAAACAACGTGAGTTGTTGACTCCATACATAACTAAGTCTCATGTCTTAATCACGACCGCAGCAGTTCCCGGAAGACCAGCGCCGAGACTTGTGACGAAAGAGATGTATTCATCGATGGCGGAAGGCTCAGTCATTGTCGACCTAGCGGCGGAAAGTGGTGGAAACGTCGAAGGTTCAAAGCCTGGTGAGATTGTGAACGTTGCGGGTGGAATCAAGATTTGGGGCGGTAAGGATGTCCCGAGCCAACTTCCTTTCCATGCTTCTTATTTGTATTCGCGCAACGTCGTTAATTTGCTCTTGTTGATGACGAAAGAAGGTGTCGTGACTCCGGATTTCTCCGATGAGATTATTGACGCAGCTGCTCTTACTCATGATGGCGCAAAACGGAAAGGTGCATAAGCATGGATGCGATTGCAATCATTTCGATCTTTGTTCTCGCGGTTTTCGTAGGTTTTGAAGTCGTATCAAAAGTTTCATCTACTCTTCACACGCCGTTGATGAGTGGCGCTAATGCGATTCATGGCGTGATTTTGGTGGGTGCAATTATCGTTGCGGACCACAGCGAAACGAACTTGGAATTAGGGCTATCAGTCGCGGCAATTGTTCTTGCGACCATCAATATGGTCGGAGGATTCGTAGTAACTGATCGCATGCTCGAGATGTTCAAAGGTAAGGCAGCGTCCGGGAAAAACGGCGCTCAAGATAAATCGGCAGGTGAGAAGAAATGAACCGTACGATTTATGACCTGATTGGCCTGAGCGCTGGCGTTATGTTTATTCTCGCCCTCAAAGGTTTATCGCATCCACGAACTGCGCGTCGCGGAAATCTTTTAGGTGCGCTGGGTGCAACAGTTGCCACTGTTGCGGTCTTTTTCTACGCCGGAAAAGAAGGCGCTTTGCCGCTTAACAATCTTGGTTGGATTCTTGGGGCGATTGCATTTGGCGTCTTTGTTGGCGTACCAGCTGCACGCAGAGTTCAGATGACTGCGATGCCCCAACTTGTTGCGCTATTTAATGGCGTTGGAGGCGGCGCTGCGGCGTTGGTTGCCATTGTCGAATACTTGAAATTGGGCGATACCGCAACAACTGCAGAAGTGATTGCGACCGTCTTTACCGTACTCGTCGGATGTACATCTTTCTCTGGATCAATCATTACCTTCTTGAAATTGCAGGAGTTGATGACAACTCGACCAGTTGTTTTCCCGGGCGGACGATTTGTCATCGCCGCAACGCTAGGTGGAACGCTCGCTAGCGCAGTATGGGTCGTTAATTCACTCGGCACTACTCCCCTGTTGGTTTTAGCCGGGCTTTCATTGTTATTTGGCGTCCTCTTCGTTTTGCCGGTCGGTGGAGCTGATGTGCCGATCGTTATCTCATTATTAAATGCATTTACTGGTCTAACGGTGGCGGCTGGCGGATATGTTCTCGATGCGACCTTGTTGATCATCGCCGGAACTTTGGTTGGCGCTTCCGGAACGATTTTGACGCGATTGATGGCAGAAGCGATGGGACGTTCTTTATTCGGCACACTTTTTGGCGCCTTTACTGCAAAGCCACAGGATGCGGCAGGAGCGACTGAAACAAGGCCGGTGAAATCTGGAACGCCTGATGATGTCGCAATCTTGTTGAACTACGCGCGACGAGTTGTGATTGTTCCTGGATTTGGTTTGGCTGTTGCTCAGGCACAGCACACAGTGCGTGAATTGGCTGACCTTTTGACGGCAAAAGGAATTGATATTGCGTACGGAATTCATCCTGTAGCAGGTCGCATGCCAGGGCACATGAATGTCTTGCTCGCCGAAGCCAACGTTCCTTACGAGCAGTTGTCGGAGATGGAGGAAGTAAACCCCACATTCCCGCAGACTGATGTCGCTCTCATTATTGGCGCTAACGATGTTGTGAATCCTGCAGCGAAAACAACGCCGGGTTGCCCCATTTATGGCATGCCGATTCTTGATGTTGCGCAGGCTGGCAATGTCATCTTTTTGAAGCGGTCAATGCGTCCGGGTTTTGCTGGAATTGAAAATGAATTGCTCTTTGATTCCAAGACCACTCTGCTCTTTGGTGATGCGAAGGCGTCACTAACGAAAGTTGTGGGCGCGCTCAAAGCTCTGTAGAACTTCGCTCGGGATTTATTTGTTGCACACTCTGTATCCCGACTTTTCTTCTAGTTGCTCCAACTTCAAATATTTGTTGTGAATTACTCCAAGATTTGTCAGTCCCTCACATGAAGATTGCCCCATGCGAGTTTCTCTGGATAAGAGACCTGAAGAGCAGGTCATCGAACTTCTGCACCAACCCGGAGGATATGAAGCTTTGGGCCATCTCATTGGTATAAATCCAGAGAAACTCACATCTGCCGGTCGCATTGATTATCTGGCTGCACTCGAGCGCCAGCACTCATGGCTCACGTCGCTCATTCAAAATGCAACTCTTGCCATCGCCGGTTCGGAACCTTCGCAGAGTGAAAATCTTTGGGAAGGGGTCGATGAAGCCGAGCGTGAAGACGTTGCGACCGCGCTCCGTCTCTCCGCCAACACTGCTCAATCACGGATCGATACCGCTCGGGTTCTCACAAACCATTTACCTGCAACGTGCCAAGCTCTCGCAGTCGGCGATATCTCGCCAAGTCATGCCACTTTGATTGCCCGCGAAACTTCCGAAGCAATAAAGCGCGGTATCTCAACTGAAGATCTGATCCATATCGAGAATAGAGCCCTGGCGCACGCAGAGTTTCATACTCCCGCTCAAGTTGGTCGGAAGATTCGAACTCTCATTGCTCAGATTTCACCAGAAACTTTTGAGGAGAGCGTTGCAATTGCTCGCGATACAAGAAGTGTTCACATGTATCCCGAGAGCGATGGAATGGCTACGGTCATCGCTTTATTGCCTGCAGAAGATGCCCAAACTGTCATGTTGGCTATCAACACGTTGGTCGAAACTCAGAGTTCGCTTGCTGATTCCCGCTCTATCGAAATGAAGCGCGCTGATGCGCTTGCAGCAATTTGCGGAGACATCCTTGCTCGGATTTCAGACGAACACCAACCTCATCGACGTCCCGTCACCATTAACATCACAATGGACCTACCGACAGCTTTAGGCATGGCAGACAATCCTGCCGAACTAGCCGGTTATGGCCCGATTCCCGCATCGGTCGCTAGAACTCTTTCGGCTGATGCAAAATGGAGACGATTCATCACTGATCCGCTAACCGGAAATCTTCTGGATTATGGTCGAGAAACATATGTTCCGCCCCAGCCACTCGTTGATTTCTTAACTGCGCGAGATCGGATATGTCGATTTCCAGGTTGCAGTCAACCATCAAGAATAAGCGATATCGATCATGCAATTCCATGGGAAGAAGGCGGCCCCACCTCCCCCACAAATCTTGGTCTCTTATGTCGACGTCATCATCGGATGAAAACCCATAATGGCTGGAAGTTAATGAGTCATGAGGACGGTTCTTGCACGTGGACATCGCCCGCTGGAAAAGAAATATTTGTTCCTTCTCGCCCAATTCATGAAAGTGCCTAGAACTCAGTTCTACTATGAACCATGGAATCACTCGCACTTTTGGTCGCAATCATCGTTTCGCCCGCGATGTACGGTGGCCCGCTAGCTCTTGCGCTCACTTTTTGGAAATCTGATTCTATTTCTCAGAAAAGAAGATTTGTGATTAAAGTACTAACAGTCTTTGCAACTGCAAGCGGTGCATTCCTACTGATTCAAGGTGTCAGCCGTGGTGGAACGATTATTGGCTTGATCGGAGTTGTGACTTCTTTTCTAGCAATCATGCGACTACGGCGATTTCAGTAATTTTCCTCGGAGTTTCATCTAACAAAGTTCAGTTCGCTTTGCAGAATGCATTTGCTTGATTGAAAGAACTGGTAATCACTGCGTTGCGTACATACGGAGGTGTGCACATGGTCGTGTACATACGGCGGCATGCACATGGTTGTGTGCACACTTTTATGTGCATACTTTTATGTGCACATGGTGGAGGTGCCGGGAATCGAACCCGGGTCCTTCGACACTGATACAGGGCTTCTACGGGCGTAGTGTGCTCATCGTTTTCTCAGTCCCGGTTCTCTCGCACACAAGTAACCGACGAACTCAGTTGTGTTAGATGTCCCTACCGACAGTCACAACGCTATCGGTCAGTAAGCCCTCTATCGACGCTGGACCCTGAGACGAGAGCGCTCTCAGGCCAACGGATTACCTAGTTCGCTTAGGCAGCGAGACGGTAATCAGACGAAGTTTTATCTGCGTCTAATTGGTTGCACGGGTTTGTGTGGTTAACGAGATCATCCCGGCTTCCTCGGCCCGCTTCCCCTGGCTCAACAATCGAAGTCGAGACCGTTCACCCCCGCGTGAGCGTGGATTGGAAGCTGAAA
>RFMK01000001.1 GCA_009927705.1 Actinomycetota bacterium
CCTTGCCATCCGCCAAATGGATTGACGGTATCAAGCCCCAAAATTGTTATGTGCTCAAAATCTTTTCGCCAATACTTTCTAGCGCTTCCTAGTAGATCGAAAGTAATTCCGTTATCTTCCTCTTCGTTATAAAACGTTCGATTCCATGAGTCGAATGTAACGAAATCGCGGCCTAGATCAGCGCATACTTCTTTTGTCTGTGGGGTATTGGGAGAAGGATATTCGGCAGGACCAATTTCAGAGACTTTTTGTAACGCATCAATCGCATCAAGATCTGCTAATTCAAATGTTTTTTCATGTGATGTCACAACAGTTCGCAAGTGTTCATCAGGGACGATAGTGCCTTGCAGTAGGGCATCATGATTTCCATGAACAACAAGGTATGGCTTAGTTAGGCCTGTTGCGAAAAAGGTTGCCCTGACGGCATCAAGCAATTCCGGGATTATGGGATATCCGTAAAGCTCCCTTGGGAAATCTGTTCGTTCTCCTTTCGGTGTTCCAGAGGGATTCCAAAAGTATTCTGAATAGAAGAAGTCGCCAACACCCTGCCATTGTCTGCTTGTTCCGCTATCTGGTCTTAATTTGCCTCCTCGTAATAGTGTGTTGCACCAATTCAATTCATTTTGTTGTGCATTATCAGTTAAGTCTCCAGTAATGAGTACAGTGTCAATTCTTTGCTTGGTGATGGGAGCGAAGTCGAGCTGATTTATGGCCTGAATCATGCTTTCAAGTACTTGGGTCGTCAGCATTTCTTGAGCTCGATATGTTCCCACTAGATTGCCGATGCTTGCGGACAAAGGATGATGAGGGTCAGCAAAACGATCGAGACATTCAACTCTTGCGGGAGATTGTGCGTCGCAAATATGCGTATCTGAAATGTGGACTATATTTAGGAGTACGCGCTTAACATCATGAGGAATTTCTCCGACGTTTGATTCTTTTCTGTCCCGCAGAAGTTGTCTCCAACCTTTGTCATTAGGTCGAGCTTTCTTGATCGAAGTACCTATGCTTGAGAAAGTCATGCATTTGCCACCATTACAGAATCAGAATTGATAGATAAGAAAATCTTTCCATCCTTGATATCTCGAGGTACTTGATGTGACGATTGCGAGACTTTTATTTCTGTTCCGTCATCAAGATTGATATAGAGGTGTGAGATTGGACCAAGAAAAGAAATGTTCGTTAAGACTCCCGGGACTCCTGCTCGAGAAGAGTTAGAAAGAGAGATAGCTTCCGGGCGAACGAGAGCGACGATATCTCCATTCTCCTTGAATTCTGATTCGGCAGCTATTGACTTGAGTGAGCCTAAAACTTTAACTTTTTGGCCTTCGATGGAAGATGGAATCTCGTTCATGGAACCGATGAAACGCGCGACTGTAGGGTTGCTTGGAAACTCATACAACTTTTGCGGTACATCAATTTGTTCCAATTGACCTTGATTCATAACGGCTACTCGATCAGATATGGACATCGCTTCTTCTTGATCATGCGTGACAAAAATCGTGGTGATTCCATATACCTTTTGAATTCTTCTTATCTCCTCCCTTACTTGATATCGCACTTGCGCATCAAGCGCCGCAAGTGGTTCGTCAAGCAGAAGTATTTCTGGCTCAAAGGCGATAGCTCGTGCTAGAGCGACACGTTGCTGCTGTCCACCAGA
>RFMK01000003.1 GCA_009927705.1 Actinomycetota bacterium
TTCATCAGCGTTGTCAGTCGCTGATTTCATCGCACGACGACGCGCTGCATGTTCGGACGCTGCCGATTGCAGTAGCGCGTTGTAGACGCGAGATTCGATATAGCGTGGAAGAAGTGCGTTGAGAACTTCTCCAGCATTTGGTTCGAATTCATACATAGGTAGTAATCCAGCAGGTGCCGGACCATCCGACTCAACGACCTCAAGTGGCAACATGCGCTTGTTCATAGCGATCTGAGTGATCATTGATTTGAATTCGGTGTAGACAATATGGAGTTCATCGACACCATTGATATCTACTTGAGCATCGGCGATAAATGCCGAGATCAATTCATCCGAGATCATTTTTGCATGCGCATATGTCGGGTTATCCGAGAATCCAGTCCATGAGTTCTTGATTGGACGATTACGGAACTTGAAGTAGTTACCGCTTTGCGACCTACCAAGTAGGTGTTAACTTCAAGACCACGAGCCTTCAGTGTCACGACAAGTCCATCAGCTTCTTTGATTGCGCTTGATGAATATGCGCCCGCCATACCGCGATCTGCGGTGATGATGAGAACTGCAGCGCGTTTCGGATTCGAAGATTCGGTCGTCAATGGGTGGTTAGTGTTGGAGAAAGTGGCAACTGCGCTCACCGCACGCGTCAATTCATTTGCGTACGGGGTCGATGCAGAGACTCGTTGTTGCGCTTTGACGATACGCGATGCGGAGATGAGCTCCATTGCACGCGTGATCTTCTTAGTCGCTTTAACCGAGCGAATGCGTCGACGATAGATGCGGAGTTGTGCGCCCATGGCCTACTTCTTGTACTTCGTAATCTGCTCGGTGCCGTCGCTGCCTTCTGCTTGAGCAGGAGCCTCATTGACCGCCTTAGCGACTGATGAGACGAATTGCTGCTTGAAGGACGTGATTGCGGCTGTCATTTTCGCAACGGTGTCATCATTGAGTTCTTTGGTCTCAGAGATGACATCGAAGATTCCCTTATGTTCGCGAGCAACATAATCCAAGAATTCAGTCTCGAATCGACGGATATCTTGAACTGCAACCGAATCAAGTTGGCCAGTTGTACCTGCCCAGATTGAAACGATCATTCGCTCGAGTGAATATGGTGTGTATTGCTGTTGCTTGAGAAGTTCGACGAGACGTGCACCGCGCTCGAGCTGTGCCTTGGATGCTGCATCAAGATCGGAACCGAAAGCAGCGAATGCTTCAAGTTCACGGAACTGAGCAAGATCAAGACGGAGGCGACCGGCGATCTTCTTCATCGCTTTAGTCTGTGCCGAACCACCGACGCGCGATACCGAGATACCGACGTTGATAGCTGGACGAACTCCAGAGTTGAAGAGGTCGGTCTCAAGGAAGCACTGACCATCAGTAATCGAGATTACGTTTGTGGGAATGAACGCAGAGACGTCATTACCTTTTGTCTCGATGATGGGAAGACCAGTCATCGAACCGCCGCCCATGTCATCTGAGAGTTTTGCGCAACGCTCAAGCAGACGTGAATGTAAATAGAAGACGTCGCCAGGATAAGCCTCACGTCCTGGTGGACGACGGAGCAAGAGCGAGACTGAACGATAAGCCTCTGCTTGCTTGGAAAGATCATCAAAAACGATCAAGACATGTCCGCCGTTGTACATCCAGTGCTGACCAATTGCAGAACCGGTATATGGAGCGAGGTACTTGAAGCCCGCAGGATCTGAAGCAGGAGCTGCAACAATGGTTGTGTATTCCATCGCGCCAGCTTCTTCCAGAGCTGCTTTCACTGATGCGATGGTTGAACCTTTCTGACCAATCGCAACATAAATACATTTCACTTGCTTCTTCTTATCGCCACTCTTCCAGTTATCGCGCTGGTTGATGATGGTGTCGATTGCGACTGCTGTCTTACCAGTCTGACGGTCACCGATGATGAGCTGACGCTGTCCGCGGCCGATTGCGGTCATGGCGTCGATAGCTTTGATACCGGTTGCGAGTGGTTCTTTAACAGGTTGGCGTTGGACGACCGATGGCGCCTGGAGTTCGAGCGCACGTGTTGCTTCTGCCTTGATTTCACCTTTGCCGTCGATAGGACGACCAAGTGCGTCAACGACGCGTCCAAGGAATGCATCGCCAACTGGAACAGAGAGAATTTCTCCAGTACGACGAACTGTTGTGCCTTCTTCAATTCCAGTGAACTGACCGAGGATAACGACACCGATCTCGCGAACATCAAGGTTCAGCGCTAGACCGAGAGTGCCATTCTCGAATTTCAACAACTCATTTGTCATCGTTGAAGGAAGTCCTTCAACGCGCGCAATTCCATCGCCCGCTTCAACAACGGTTCCGATTTCATCGCGAGCCGCGACACCTGGATCGTATGACTTAACGAAGCTCGCTAAGGCATCACGAATCTCTTCGGGTCGGATCGTGAGTTCCGCCATGATTTCTCTCCCTATACTGCGAGCGCTCTGCCCGCGTCGGCCAAACGACTGACGATTGTGGCGTCAATCAATTCATCTGCAAATCGGATGGAAATACCACCCAAAACTGTGCGATC
>RFMK01000053.1 GCA_009927705.1 Actinomycetota bacterium
CGAAGACTTTCACAATCGGTTACCAGGGCCCACTTACCGGTGAAGAAGCTCAAGTTGGTATCGATGAACTCAACGGCGTTAAGTACGCTGTAAAGCTCTTCAATGCAAAGAACAAGGGCAAGATTCAAGTAAAGATCGTCGAAATCGATGATCAAGGTTCAGGAACTGAAGCAGCGAAGGTTGCTCCAGGTGCTGCATCAAACAAGAATATTCTTGGAATTGTTGGACCTGCATATTCAGGCGCAACAATTGCATCACTACCTTTCTACAAGCAGACAAATCTTCCATTGATTTCTCCATCTGCTACCCGCGTATCAATTACTGATCCAGCACAGGGCCTCATTGGTTTCCCTGTGTTCCACCGTATTCCAGTAACTGACCGCGTTCAGGGCCCAGCTCTCTACAAGCTCGCAACTAAGGGTGTAACTAGCCCAGTTGTATTCGTTATTGACGATCAGTCACCTTATGGTGTCGGTCTTGTTCAATATATGAAGCTTGGCGCTGGCGTCACAATCGCAGGATCTGATTCAGTTCCAGATAAGACAACTGACTGGTCTGCAACAATTTCCAAGGTAACAGCTGCTAAAGCAAACGTCGTAATCTTCACCGGTTACTACGCGCAGGCTGCAACTCTCTTCCGTCAGCTACGCGACTCCGGTTACAAGGGCGTCCTTGCTGGTGGCGATGGAGTTCTCAGCCCAGGAATCTTGTCATTGGCTAGCTCTTCAATCCTCGAAGGCGTTCGCCTCACAGGTGGAACCGTTCCACTCGCTGAAATCTCACAGAAGCTTGAAGATGATTTCAAGGCAAAGTTGGGCGTTTCATCAGGTACCTATGCTGCTGAGTCAATCGATGCAACAAACATCTTCCTCAGCTGCATCACCAAGGGAGTCAAGGACCGTGCAGGCATGCTCAAGTGCGTTAAAGCATTCAAGGGCAAGTCAATCACCGGTAGCTCACTCTCCTTCGATCAGTACGGAGATACCGCTGGTGGAGTCATGAATGGCTTCGAAATCAAGTCCGGCGCTATTAAGTACACCGGAGCAGTAAAGTAATAAATTCTCCGATCGGAGAATGAAGTTCGTGAGCGAGCGCCTAGTTGAGAAACTGGGCGCTCGTCTCTCAATCTCTCACGAAAGCGGTTAAGTGTTAAACAACTTTCTTGATCAATTTGCGACATTGACTGTCGGTGGTTTGAGTCTAGGTTTCATTTACGTTCTCATCGCACTGGGCTACACCATGGTTTACGGCGTGCTCCGCATGATCAACTTTGCAAACTCAGAAGTCTTTATGTATGGAACATTCGCGACCATCATCGTGATTCGCGATCTCTTCGGCTTCACCCAGCAATCTGAACCCGCCACAGGTTTCCGTCTTTTCTACATTCTTTTCTTATGTTTAGTCGCATCTATGTTGATGTCGGGCATTCTCTCGATTTTGCTTGAACTGGTCGCATATCGTCGACTTCGCAATCGAGGCTCAAACAAATTAGCGCCACTAATTTCTGCGATCGGCATGTCTATCGTCCTTGCAGAATTCATGCGCATCCTCACCGATTCTCGTTATGTGGGAAGCCCTCGCGTTATGGAGAAGAAATCGCTTGGCACTTTCTTCGGCGCAGAGCTAAGGCTCGATAACACCATCATCATCGTTGCGGGACTTTTGTTATTCATTTCGCTAAGTCAATTTGTGCAACGTACTCGACTTGGAAAGGCGATTCGCGCCGTATCTATGAATGAAGATGCCGCAAAGCTCATGGGCGTGAATCTCAACTTTGTTGTTTCTGGAACATTCCTCGTGGGTGGTCTCATGACCGGAGCTGCAGGTTTCTTCTATGTTCTCAAGTACGAGAACACCTCTTTCAATATCGGCTTCGAACTTGGCATCGCGGCATTCACCGCAGCAATCCTTGGTGGAATCGGCAATATCAAGGGTGCGTTCTACGGAGGAATCGTTCTCGGTCTACTCGAGACATATGCATCTTTCTTCCTCGGAACGCAATGGAAAGCAGTCACCGTCTTTATTGTTCTTGTAGTAGTTCTGTACTTCCGTCCGAATGGCGTGTTCGGTGAAGCAATTACGCAGACGAGGGCATGATGTTTAACTTACGAGATTGGGGAGCTGGAATCTGGGAGCGTTCGGGACGTCCAGTGCGCGTTCTGATTGCACTTGGCGCAATCGCAATAGCAGCCTCACTTCCTCTATTGGGAGGAACTTTCCTCAAGACCCCAATCGCTGATTATGGGTCAGTTCTTGTATTCCCAGTCGCCATCTTCGTGATCATGGCGCTTGGTTTAAATATCGTGATTGGTAAGAGCGGTCTACTAGATCTTGGTTATGTGGCTTTCTTTGCAATTGGCGCGTACACCATGGGAATTCTTGGCACTAAGACTGGATTGAATTCGTGGGAGATTCTCCCGATTGGTATAGCGATGGCAATGTTCGCAGGTCTCATTCTCGGCGTGCCTGCACTTCGCTTGCGTGGTGATTACCTTGCAATTATTACTCTCGGCTTCGGTGAGATCGTCCGCATCACGGCTTTGAACCTCAACTCCATTGGTGGTGCGAACGGAATCGTTGGAATCCCAACCCCACCCACAATTTTTGGCCTTGAGTACACATTCGACAATCACAGACTTTATTTCTGGACCTTCCTCATTATTATCTTGCTCACTATTTGGATGATTCGCCGACTTTCAGTTCGTCGCGCTGGACGCGCCTGGGAGTCAATCCGCCAAGATGAAGATGCAGCTGAATTGATGGGCGTCCCAACTTTTAAATACAAGATCTGGGCTTTTGTACTTGGCGCTTCGGTGGGTGGAGCAGCTGGCGTGCTCTATGCATCAAAGACGCTCTTTATCTCACCCGATAACTTCACGTTGCAAGTATCGATCCTGATTCTTGCGTGCGTTGTATTCGGTGGAATGGGGAATATCTGGGGAGTTATTTTGGGCGCGGTAATTCTTGGTTACCTCCCTGATCGAATCCGTTTCATCTCAGATGCTCGCTTACTTGTCTTTGGTGCCGTTCTCGTCCTTATGATGAACCTTCGTCCCGATGGACTCTTGCCTCGCAAGAAGCGTGAGAAAGCCCTTCCTGAGAAAGGCCAATCATGAGTGAAACGATTCTGAAATTACAGAACGTCACGATGAAATTTGGTGGCGTTGTTGCCCTTAACGATGTGAGTTTTGAAATCAAGAAGCAGGAAATTTTGGGATTGATCGGCCCAAATGGTGCGGGCAAGACCACTGTCTTCAATGTCATCACTGGCGTCTACCAAGTCACCGAAGGCGACATCACTTTTGAAGGGAAGTCAGTTAAGGGCAAAAAGCGTTACAAGATCACTCGTGGTGGAATTGCACGTACCTTCCAGAACATTCGACTCTGGGGCGATATGACTGCCCTCGAAAACGTGATTACCGCGACTGACACCCATAAAAAATCTGGATTACTAAGCGGACTTTTTGGAATGCCGGTCTCGCGTCGCGAGGAGAGGCGAGATAAAGCGCGTGCTCAGGAACTTCTAGATTTCATCGGGATCGGTGAATATGCGGATCGTTTAGCAAAGAACCTTCCCTATGGTGTCCAACGCCGCCTTGAGATTGCGCGCGCACTTGGCACTGAACCGAAGTTGCTTCTTCTTGACGAGCCAGCAGCTGGCTTTAATCCAGCCGAAAAAGTAGAACTTGCTCAGACCATTCGCAAGATTCGCGATGCTGGCTACACTGTTTTGTTGATCGAACATGATATGTCACTTGTCATGGGTGTATCTGACCGCGTCGTTGTGGTCGACTTTGGTCAGAAAATCGCAGATGATCTGCCAACTAAAGTTCAAAATGATAAGCGAGTTATTGAGGCATACCTAGGAGTACCTGAAGATGCGTCTTGAGATTAAAGATCTTCATGTTCACTACGGAAAAATCGAAGCGATTAAAGGAATTTCGGTCACCGTTAACCAAGGTGAAATCGTCACGCTTATTGGTGCAAATGGCGCTGGTAAGACCACAACGCTCAAGACGATTTCTGGACTCCGTCCAGTTTCCTCCGGATCGATTATCTTTGACGGCCAAGATATTTCGAAGTTACCTGCGCATGCCCGCGTCAGGCTTGGAATCTCACAAGCTCCTGAAGGTCGCGGCATATTCCCCGGTATGACAGTTCTTGAAAATCTTGAGATGGGTAAGTACCACCTAAAGATGAAGCAGTCAGAAATTGCTGAGGATCTTGAGAAGGTTTATGGACTCTTTCCCCGTTTAAAGGAACGCGCTTCACAAGACGGTGGAACACTCTCTGGTGGCGAACAGCAGATGCTCGCGATC
>RFMK01000015.1 GCA_009927705.1 Actinomycetota bacterium
TTCCAATTATTCGGCGGAATCTCGCCTGTGGCGCCTCGACCATCATAGAAATGAAACCGATCTCGCTCGGGTGAACCAGGTGCTGACTTCAAAGCTTCTTGAAACCACCGATGCTCTGTTGAGAAATGATTAGGAACGATATCCACGATGATTCGTAATCCATGGTTATGGGCTTCGTGAATCAGCGCTTCAGCATCCTGCTTTGATCCAAATCGCGGGTCGACATCACGAGGATCAGAAACGTCATAACCACCATCTTTATTTGGTGAACGATAGAAAGGGCTGAGCCAGATCGCATCAATTCCGAGTTCTTGCAAGTAACCTAGACGAGAAATGACGCCGCGCAGATCTCCTTCGCCATCGCCATTCGAATCTTGAAAAGAGCGCGGATAAACCTGATAGATGGCGGAATTTCGCCACCAAAGCGTCTTGGCTGCGAGCGAAGATTCTTTCACGCGGGAAACCTAGTCGAGTCTTCGCGTCGAATTACGTACGACTAGCGTTGTTGGAAGAGTAAGCGAGTGCGATTCGCTCTTGGGTGATTTCAATCGTTCCATGATTGACCATGCGGCCATCTCACCCATGAGTTGTACTGGTTGTTCAATAGTGGTGAGATCAGAAAACTCTGCCATTTCATGTCCGTCAAAGCCAATGATGGAGATGTCGTCTGGAACTTTCAATCCATTTCGACGAATTGCTTGGAGCGCACCGAGCGCCATTTCATCTGACTGAGCAAATATTGCTGTTGGTCGATCTGGTCGGGCAAGAAGATCATCCATAGCCCGACTTGCACCATGCATCGTGAAATCTCCATAAACTTCACGAGCTGGCTTCCATTCCAAGCCACTTTCAGCCAGAACTTGCATGAAACCATTGCGTCGATCTTGAGGAACGCTAAAGCCAAAAGGATCGTCGGGCCTTCCTGAAAGCAGACCAATCTTTTTATGGCCAAGATTCACAAGATGTTGTGTTGCGGTACGGGCTCCAGCAACATCATCTATCGCAACGCTGGAACATTGGGCATGATGCATACCGACCAGCGCAATTGGAATTCCCAAGCCAAGCATCGACTCAAATTCCTCTTCCGTTGGAGGCAAGCTAATAACGACAAGCGCATCTACTCGACCTTTGAGAAGTTGATGCTGGAATAGGCGCTCGCGTCCCTTCATCTGGGAGAAGTTATAGAGCAGGAGATCCAGACCTGCTTCACGCAACGCTTGTTCCGCGCCATTGATTACCTGAGCGAAGTACCAACGTGAAATATACGGAGCGACAACTCCTACTGAATTTGTGCGACCGTACAAGGCTTTCGCTGAGCTCTGCGGAATCGGGTAGTTCAGCTTTTCTGCTGCATCAAGAATTTTTTTCCGCGTATCTGGATTGACGTGGTGAAGCCCACGTAGCGCTCGGGAGACCGTGGCGATGGAAACTCCAGCTTCAGCAGCAACTTCTTTGATTCCAATTGCCATGAAACTCTTCCACCTCCAAACTGGAAATCCCTGTTGCAGCTATGGAAACGGCTGCAAGTGGCTAAAAATAGACTGCAAATCTGAAAATGACTAGATGCTCCCCTGATAACGTCGACCCATGAGCGCGAAAAGTCGTGACGCAAACCTCACTGAAGCCCGCAAAGCTGCTCAATACATCACCTCGATTAATCCAAAATTCGACGTTGTTATCAAGAGTTCTGGTTTCTGCACCATCGGTTCGCGTCCCGGGAAAAGACGGGCTGGAGAAAGTAACTTTGCATCTCTCGCCTCTTCGATTCTCTCTCAACAACTCTCCACAAAAGCGGCGGCAACAATTATCAGCCGAGTAGAGAATCTCTCTGGAGGAATACTCCATCCTGAACGTATCGCAGAGTTGAGGAAGTCAGAACTGCGAAAGGCCGGTTGTTCAGAAGCAAAAGCTCGAGCAATCACCGAATTAGCACAGGCAACA
>RFMK01000119.1 GCA_009927705.1 Actinomycetota bacterium
TGTTAACCGGTGCGGTCAAACCCCGCGGCGAGGAGACCGGTTAATTGGCCTCGCCACGGCAGCGAAGGAGGAGTGCGCCCAAGAGAGCGGTGAGAGAAAGCAATTCGCTGCGGAACATGGGTAGAAGGTTAGCCAACGAGTTACAAGACTGGCAAATATCGATCAAGCTCGAAAGCAGTGACCTGCTTGCGGTACTCATCCCACTCAGCGCGCTTGTTGCGAAGGAAGTATTCAAAGACATGCTCGCCCAATGTCTCGCGCACTAATTCGCTCTTCTCCATCGCAAGAATCGCCTCATGCAGATTGGCTGGAAGAGTCGATGGCTGGGCGATCTTCTCCAGCGCATACTTACTTTCAACGCCTTTAAGTCCTGCTGCAATCGTTACGGCAAATGCAAGATATGGATTACACGCTGAATCAGGTGCTCGGAACTCGATTCGAGTTGAGTTCTCTTTTTTCGGTTTATACATAGGGATACGCACCATTGCATCGCGATTCTCTTTACCCCAAGAGATCTTCGCGGGCGCTTCTCCCCCACCATGTAAACGCTTATATGAATTGACCCATTGATTAGTCACTGCGATGAATTCGGGAGCGTGATTGATGATTCCTGCAATAAAAGATCGACCAACGTCAGAGAGTTGATCCTCTTTTCCTTCTTCATAGAACGCATTCTTTTCTCCTTGGAACAAGGAGAAGTGAGTATGCATACCTGATCCAGGATGTTCAGTGAAAGGTTTCGGCATAAATGTTGCATGACATCCTTGATCAAGCGCGACTTCCTTGATGATATGGCGGAAAGTCATGATGTTATCTGCGGTGCTCAAAGCATCGGCGTAGCGAAGATCAATCTCTTGTTGACCTGGCGCACCTTCATGGTGGCTGAACTCGACGGAAACTCCCATTGCTTCCAACAAGGTGATTGCTTGACGACGGAAGTCATGTCCAACTGCAGTTGGCGTGTGGTCAAAATATCCACCCGAGTCGACTGGCGTTGGTTTCACCCCAGAAACCGGTTGATCCTTGAATAAGAAGAATTCAATTTCGGGATGTGTGTAACAGGTAAAACCCATCTGTGCGGCCTTATCAAGTGCGCGCTTCAACACATTGCGCGGATCAACGGGAGATGGAGTTCCATCCGGAAGTGTGATGTCACAGAAGATACGTGCGGCACCAGGTTTTTCCGTCCGCCACGGCAGAATTGAAAATGTTGAAGGATCTGGCTTAACCAACATGTCAGATTCAGTTCCGCGCGCAAAACCTTCAATTGCAGAACCATCGAATCCGATTCCTTCGGCAAATGCATTTTCAAGTTCGGGCGGTGCAATCGCCACAGATTTAAGAAATCCTAAAACATCGGTAAACCACAAGCGAACGAAGCGAATGTCTCGCTCTTCCAAAGTGCGAAGCACAAACTCTTGTTGTTTTGAAACGTCTAACGAACGTGAATCGGGGGAACTCATGAGGCGCAGTCTGCCCCTCAATGATTACGGCAATGTTACGAAGGCCTGAGTTATGCGCCGCTAAATGACGAATTGCTCTGAGGCATCGACATCTGTTCGTGCGGGTACATCACGCGTTACGACCGAGTTGGCGCTGATACGAGCTCCCATGCCCACGGAGACATTTCCCAAAACTCTCGCACCAGCGCCAATGATCACGTTATTGCCGATAGTTGGATGCCTTTTCCCATTCTCAAAAGTCCGGGCACCCAATGTGACATCGTGATAAATCATCACGTCATCACCCACAACTGTGGTCTCTCCAATAACGACGCCCATTCCATGGTCGATGAAGAATCGTCGACCAATCTTCGCACCAGGATGGATCTCGATACCGGTTGCAGTGCGCACCCAGTTTGCGTAGATCCGCGCTAACAATTTCAAACCGCGTCGCCACAAGAAGTGTGCGATGCGATATCCCCAGATCGCATGAACGCCTGGGTATGTCAGCGCGACGTCTAGTCGATTGCGCGCTGCAGGATCACGCTGCAACGCAGTATCGAGGTCTTCTATGATGCGAGAGAACACTTAAGCATCCATCAAATCTTGATAAAGAATGGTTGAGAGATATCGCTCGCCAAATGATGGAATGATCACGACGATGTTTTTTCCTGCAAATTCGCCGCGTTGTGCAACTTGCGAGGCCGCCCATAATGCAGCTCCGGAGGAAATTCCGGCCAAGATGCCTTCTTCACTTGCTGCGCGTCGCGCGTACTTCACAGCATCTTCTGCAGCAACATCGATGACTTCGTCATAAACGTTGCGATCCAAAATCGGCGGGATGAAGTTTGGCCCAATACCTTGGATTGGATGGCCACCAGGTTTTCCGCCATTAAGAATCGGTGATGCTGCTGGTTCAACGGCGAAGATCTTGATCTCAGGTTTACGAGATTTCAAAACCTGGCCGATTCCGGTAATGGTTCCACCGGTGCCGATACCTGCAACAACTGCATCTACTTGCCCATCAGTATCGCGCCAGATTTCTTCTGCTGTGGTCTTGCGATGTATCTCGGGGTTTGCTTCATTCTCAAATTGTCGGACCAAAACAGCGCCATTTGTTCCCAATTCTTCGGCTTTAGCAACCGCGCCCTTCATCCCTTCGGAGGCTGGGGTGAGTACCAATTCGGCTCCAAATGCGCGCAACAAGGCGCGACGTTCTTTCGACATCGACTCTGGCATCGTGAGAATCGTCTTGTAACCACGAGCAGCACCGACCATCGCCAGTGCGATACCAGTGTTTCCTGATGTTGCCTCAACAATTGTTCCGCCCGGTTTGAGTTGGCCACTCTTTTCCGCAGCATCAACCATCGCAATTCCAATGCGATCCTTCACGGTGCTGGTCGGGTTATAAAACTCTAACTTTGCAAAGACGTTTGCCTTCGCCCCATCTGTCATGCGATTTAGCCGGACGAGCGGGGTATTGCCGAAAACTTCCGTAATGTTCTGATAAACCTTCACAATCTCTCCTTTATTTTCTCACAATACAAAATGAATGCGCGCAAGAACGCTAGAAAACATATGTGCTGAAAAATCAGCGAGATTAGTTACAGCAGCCGCATGAATTTGCGCGGCCGAAATCGATGACCCGACGGCGAGTAAAGAACCATTGACGCATCGATTGCATGATGAGAATTTTATTGAAAGTTTGAGATTTCGCTAATTGCGAATTACTTGCAGGACTAGCTTTCTTTCCAGCGTGAGGTCATCGGCAGGCGCCGATCTTTTCCGAATGCGATGGCTGAAACTTTAGTTCCGGGTGGATATTGGCGACGTTTGTATTCGGCGCGATCCACCATTGTGATGACGCGATCAACTAATGACTTATCAAAACCTGCCTTGATGATCTCGGCAGCATCTCCATTTTTCTCAACATAAATATCTAGGAGTTGATCTAAGAGATGGTAATCAGGAAGTGAATCCGTATCTTTTTGGCCAGGTCGAAGCTCAGCGCTCGGTTCCTTCGAAATTGAGTTCTCCGGAATGGGTGGGACGTGCCCCATGGCTCGAGCTTTCTCATTGCGCCATGTCGCTAATCGCCAGACATCAACTTTGAAAATGTCCTTGATTGGCGCGAAACCGCCGACCGCATCTCCGTACAGAGTTGAATATCCGACGGCCAATTCTGATTTATTGCCAGTTGCAAGAATCAAATGTCCCTCTTGATTCGATAGCCCCATCAATAAGGAGCCGCGCACTCGGGCCTGAACATTCTCTTCCGCCAGACCCGTCAGCGTTGTGGCTTTCAGGTAGGCCTGGACAACGGGCTCAATTTCAATGGTCCGAAAATCGATGCCCAGATTGGTGGCCAATTCACGTGCATCGCTTTTAGAATGATCGGAGGAGTACTTACTGGGCAGCGATACGCCAAAGACATTTTCCTTACCCAGCGCATCAACTGCGATCGTTGCCACAAGGGCCGAATCAATTCCACCTGAAAGGCCAAGCGCCACGCTCTTAAATCCATTTTTGCGGACGTAATCTCCGAGGCCCATCACGAGAGCAGACCAGACTTCTTCTTCATCGCTCAATCGCTCAGCCATCGCCGGAGAATGTGTGGGGCGATCGCTCAATGGCGACTCATCGATTACCACATCTGGGGTCGAACTCTTTTCAAGAACTGGAATATCAACAATGGTAAGTGAGCTGGCAAATTGCTCAGCACGCGCTAAAAGGTTGCGGTCCGCGCCAACAGCCAGTGAATCACCATCAAAAACCAAATCATCTTGAGCGCCCGTCATATTCACATAGACCATCGGCGCTCCGATTTGAGCGACGCGTCTTTGAACTAACGAAAGCCGCACATCATCTTTCTTCTGTTCGTATGGACTTCCGTTCGGCACCAAAACAATGCCGGGAGTGCGTTTTGCTAGTTCAGCCATGGGGCCTTGGTCTTGCCAAATATCTTCACAGATAGCGACCGCGATATCGACGTTGTGAAAACGAGCGATCAGCGTTCCTTTGCCTGGCCCAAAATTTCGGAACTCATCAAAAACGCCGTAATTCGGCAGGTGATGCTTGATGTATGTCGCTTTGATAGCACCGCCATGAATCAGCGCGAGAGCGTTTTGAGGTTTATCTTTCTCATCGAGATACCCAACGAGGGTAAGGATCTGACTGGCCCCAAGATCGGCAATCTCTTTAGCTAAAGAGGTCACTCGATCGATTGAAGCGCGACGAAAAGCAGGACGCAACGCTAGATCTTCGACTGGATATCCAGTGAGAACCATTTCCGGAAAGACAATCACATCAACGTTGCTCTCCAGCGATTCAGCAACGGCGTTCTTGATAAGGGCTGCATTTCCTTCAATGTCCCCCACCACAGGATTGACCTGGGCCATTGCAATTCGTAGCGAGCGCTTTACCCCTGTAGGCACAGTTCAAGAGTAGCGATAGACTCGCGCCACACAACCCGGGGACTGATCACCTTCAGCTTCGAGGAGAGAAGAGAATTCATGGCTCGCTACACGATTGCCGACCTGGCTGCCTGGAAAAAGTCAGGTAAGAAATGGTCGATGTTGACGTCATATGACGCAGTCACCGCTTCCGTCTTTGATGAAGCAGGTGTGCCTGTTCTCCTCGTGGGCGACAGCGCCGGAAACAACTTCCTTGGTGAAGAGAACACAATTCCTGTGACCGTTGATGAGCTCATCCCCCTCACCCGCGCAGTCGTTCACGGCTCAGAGAAAGCCCTAGTAATCGCTGATTTCCCTTTCGGTTCTTACGAGCGATCGGCCGACCAAGCGCTCGAAACTGGAATTCGGTTCTTGAAAGAATCAAAAGCGCATGCCGTCAAACTTGAAGGTGGCGTTCGCGTTGTCGAGCAAATCAAGGCGCTCGTGAAATATGGAATCCCTGTCTTTGGTCATCTCGGCATGACCCCACAATCGGTTAATGCTTTCGGCGGCTTCAAAGTCCAAGGTCGAAATGACTCCGGCGATGCGATCTTGGCCGATGCTCTAGCCTTGCAAGATGCTGGATGTTGCGCCGTCGTATTAGAACTTGTGCCCGCCGAACTCGCGGCAAAAATCACTGCAGCGCTTTCAATTCCAACGATCGGAATTGGAGCTGGCCCATCATGCGATGCCCAAGTCCTGGTTTGGACAGATCTCATGGGGCTCACTCCTAAGCCACCACGATTTGCTCGCTCTTATTCAAACCTTCGTAACGAGATGATCGAAAGCGCACGTCGCTGGATGGTCGATGTTGAAACGGGATCTTTTCCGGCCGAAGCCGAGACTTTTCACTAGTTTTCGCTAGCCCCACTCTTACACTTAACCGTGCGCAAGTACGCGATTGATCTCTCCCCGCTAAAGAAGTACCGGGACTTCAGGTTGCTCTGGACTGCAGGGCTCTTTTCGTATTTCGGCTCCATGATCACTTTTGTGGCGCTGCCCTTCCAAATCAAAGAGCTCACTAATTCTTACTGGGCCGTGGGCCTCATCGGCGCCGTCGAAATCATCCCTCTAACAATCTTTGGTCTATACGGAGGCGTCCTTGCCGACTATGTCGATCGCAAGAAGATGATCTGGTTAACCGAATTTGGAACCTTGATTGCAACTGCGATTCTCTTCCTCAACTCTTTACGCGATGAACCTAGCGTCATCTTGCTCTTTGTGATCGCAGCGATTTTCGCTGCCCTGAGTGGACTCAAGCGCCCTAGCCAGGATGCCATTTTGCCGAGACTCGTCAATCACGCAGATCTTCCTAGCGCAAGTGCGTTGATGAGTTTGCGTTGGCAATTTGGCGGCATTGTCGGACCATCTGCGGGCGGAATCATCATCGCAACGTATGGAGCCGGTATGGGCTACCTCGTTGATTGCTGCACTTTCATTATTTCGCTCGCACTCTTGTGGCGAGTTCGAAGCGTTCCTCCGATTGGAAAGACAACGCCTCCCTCCGTCGCAGCACTTATGGAGGGAATCCGCTACGCCTTTAATCGCAAAGACCTTCTTGGCACATACGTTGTGGACCTTGCCGCGATGTTCCTCGCAATGCCCATGGCTCTTTTCCCATTTTGGGCTGATGCGATCGGTGCTCCGTACGCTCTGGGCTTTTTCTACTCATCAATAACAATCGGCGCCGTAATCGTGACCCTCATGAGCGGATGGATGCGCAACTACCCGCACCATGGACGAGCCGTTGTTGTGGGAGCTTTGGGGTGGGGCGTCGCAATCGTCGTGGCTGGCACGACTGATTCACTCTATGTTGTCATCGGTTCATTGATTATTGCTGGCGCCTTCGATCAAGTCAGCGCCCTTTTCCGAGGTTTCATTTGGAATCAATCAATACCTGACGAACTTCGGGGTCGATTGGCGGGAATTGAGATGCTTTCGTATCTCCTAGGACCACTCGGTGGGCAAGCCCGCGCTGGTGGAATGGCGGCAATGACTTCTCTGCGAACGTCGATCGTTGGAGGCGGAATTCTCTGTATCGGCTTTGTCGCAGCGATTGCAGCTGTCATGCCCAAGTTCCGGAACTATGACGTTCGCACCAATGAATTTGCCGTCGAACAGGCGAAAATTCGTCAAAATCGGGAAAATTCTTAAAAAATTTTTTTGTTACCCCGCAGTAACGCTTTGCATGCAAAAAGGAGCGAAATCCAATAAATTGCGATTTTTCCACTTTTTACGCGTAGGAATGAGCAATTTTCTCTCCCAAAAAAGTTCAAAAGCACACTTTTTTCGAAAAATGAATTGCGACACGCAGGCGCATTTTTTATG
>RFMK01000117.1 GCA_009927705.1 Actinomycetota bacterium
TATTCAGCTCTTGATCCACGTATTCGTGTAGGAGCGGGCAAATGAAATTCGGCCGAAAGAAAGAACTCGAAACCACTATTGAATCTGGCGAAAATGCAATCGCTAACAAAGAAGTCGAAGGTCTAAGCCAAGGCCAGATAGTTCTTCGCCGTTTCCTACGGCATCGCGCAGCTGTTATCTCGCTCAGCGTCATCACAGGAATCCTGCTATTTGTTTTCTCCTCATTGGATATGAAGATTGGTCCATTCCAATACCGCGGTTGGTGGAAGTTCGGTATAGATGATCTACCAGAACTTCGTTATGGCGATTGCCCCGGTGGAACTGTGGGATGTCCGACAATCAGCGTTATTCCAAAGTTCCTTGGCGGCAACGGCATTAGTCTCGGCGAGCATCCATTTGGCCAAGACGATATCGGCCGTGATTATTTTGCGCTTGTTATGAAAGGCACCCAGCGCTCGGTCATGGTGATGGTTGTCATTGGACTTTTCGCAGCTACTATCGGAACTATTGTCGGTGCTGTTGCCGGCTACTTCCGCGGCACAGTAGATAACGTACTAATGCGTTTCACAGACTTCATCATCACGATCCCATCTGTAGTTATCGGCTCTGTTATTGGAGCTCGTATCGGAAATCTCGGCGCTGGCGTTCTTGCTGTGTATCTGGGACTTTTCGCGTGGACCGGTCTCTCGCGTTTAGTTCGTGGTGAGTTCTTAAAGCTTCGCGAACTCGAGTTCGTTGATGCCGCCCGTGTTGCTGGCGCTTCAACTCGCCGCATTATCTTTAAACATATTTTGCCGAACGCCGTCGGCGTCATCATCGTTTCAGTGACGCTATTGCTCTCAGGTGCGATTTTGCTCGAAACAGCATTGTCATACCTCGGATTTGGCGTTGTTCCCCCAGATGTTTCGCTCGGACTTTTGATTAGCCAATATCAAGATGCTTTTACTACTCGTCCATGGCTCTTCTGGTATCCCGGCTTATTTATTATCTCTATCGCACTTTCTATCAACTTCATTGGTGATGGGTTACGTGATGCATTTGATCCTCGCCAACGTCGTCGTCTCTCCAAAAAAGATAAAGCTCGTGCGAAGCAGATCACTCGAGAGCAGGCTAAAGTTGAATAACACTCATTACGATCGCAACCAAGGCACCGCATGCAAGTGCGATTTCTCTCGTGGCAGTGAACTCGCTGCGCAACTCAATGACATTCCGCGGTCTGCTCTTATTGAAACTATTCCATCTCAATTTGGCGATATACGAAGCAGCGCCCGAATCAGTTCGCGGGGAATCGCTAGCGCGAATGAGAGTGGTACTGCTGGGGATCAACCCCTTAACTTCGTACGGGTTGACAGTTCTGTGGTGGTAACGACCCGGCGCGAGCGCAGCCCACGCGGAGTAACTCTTACTCTTAGTGTGAAAAGTAAGCGAGTATCGCGTTTCAATTTCAAGGACGTCTTGCCAACCGATCTGAATACGGCTGAGGGGATTGTTGATGATGACTCCCTCATCGCCAATCTCGAGACTTGGACGATGAATAACGAGGCGAATCAAAACCGAAATGAATGTTGCGATCGCGATAGTGCCTGCTGCATCAATCCAATCACGAGTGAAAATGGGTTGGATGACCGCAAGAGCCAACAATCCGTAACCGCAGTAGGCAGTAAAGATGGCGGTTTTGGGACGGAAGAATTCAACGTTCGTCATTCCGATGCATCACTCATCTGTGAGGGGCTCCATGTCTAAGCCGATTCTAGAAGTTAAGGATTTCTGCGTCGATTTCTGGGTCGATGGCACATGGTATCCCGCTGCAATCAATATGAACTTCACTCTCGAGCCAGGTCGTGTCCTCGCTATCGTCGGTGAATCAGGCTCAGGAAAATCCACTACAGCTATGGGATTGATGGATCTTCTTGCTTCAAACGCGCGACGTACTGGAAGCGTCAAGGTTAAAGATGTTGAAATGCTCAACGCGAAGCCATCACTCCTTCGTAAATTCCGCGGAAAAGAAGTTGCTTACATCTTCCAAGAGCCGATGACTGCTCTCAATCCCGTCTACACCATCGGATTCCAGATAGTCGAAACTCTTCGCACTCACTTTGATATGGGTCCAAAAACAGCCCGCGTACGTGCGATTGAACTATTGACTCTCGTTGAGATTCCAAATCCAGAAATGTCCTTCGATAAATACCCACACCAACTCTCCGGTGGTCAACGTCAACGCGCGATGATTGCTCAAGCGCTTGCATGTGATCCAGGTCTTCTTGTTGCTGATGAACCTACAACGGCGCTTGATGTAACGGTGCAAGCTGAGATTCTTGACTTAATGCGTGGTTTGAAATCCAAGTTAAATTCAGCAATCTTGCTCATTACCCACGATATGGGTGTGGTTGCCGATATGTCAGACGAGATCCTGGTGATGAAGGACGGACTCACCGTCGAACATGGATCAGCAGATCAGATATTCAATCGCCCGAACCATCCTTATACAAAAGAGCTCCTCGGGGCAGTACCCAAGCTTGGATCATCAAAGAAGCGAGTTCTCAAGCTTGAAAAAGATGCCCAGCCAGTTATGCGCATGGAGAATGTCACGATTGAATATCCAAAGCGCGGCCGTATCCCTGCGTTCACTGCGGTGAAGGATTTCTCACTCGAAATTTTCCCAGGTGAAATTGTTGGTCTCGTTGGTGAATCAGGATCTGGAAAGACCACAGTAGGACGTGCTGCAATCGGTCTACTTCCCGTGAAGTCTGGAAAACTGGAAATTGTCGGTTCGGATATCACTCGTGCTACTCAAAAAGAACTACTACCAATTCGCCGCCATACTGGAATTGTTTTCCAGGATCCCGCTTCTTCGTTGAATCCACGACTTCCTATTGGTGAATCGATTGGCGAGCCAATCTTCCTGGCGAAACTTGCAAAGGGCGATGAGCTCAATAAGAAAGTTGAAGATTTACTAGAACAAGTCGAATTACCGCGTTCATACCGCAACCGTTTCCCACACGAACTTTCTGGTGGACAACGTCAACGTGTTGGTATCGCTCGCGCACTTGCCCTGACCCCGGATCTCTTGATTGCGGACGAGCCAACTTCTGCTCTCGATGTATCCGTTCAAGCGCGATTCCTTGATCTCCTTCTCGAACTCCAAGATAAATTGAAATTTGCATGTCTCTTCATTAGCCACGACCTTGCAGTCGTTGACATTCTCGCTCACCGCATTGCTGTGATGCAGGAAGGAAACCTCGTCGAAGTGGGAGATCGTGACCAAATCCTCAAGAACGCAAAAGATCCATACACCCAACGCTTAATCGCTGCGGTTCCCGTACCAGACCCTGCTGAGCAGAAGAAACGTCGCGAAACACGTTTGGCTTCGAAGCATTAATAACGTGTCTAAGCCCGTGTCTCTTGCAGAGTTCGGTCTTTCCCGTGAATTCGGGTACATGCAACATCAAGACCCAGTTCGCTCACTTTCATCTGCAAATGAAGCGTGGGATGAGATGGCGCGGAATCTCCCCAAGTACCTCATGGGTACTGATTTTCGCTCTCGAGTAAAGGCTCTGCCACCATTCAAGCTTGATGCGCTTTCTAGTGAAGGAGAAGTACGTCGGGCAATGCTCGCGCTTTCCTACATCGGTATGGCTTATCAATGGTCCGATAACGAACCCGCTCACGTGATTCCGGCAATTCTGGCAAAGCCTTGGTACGAACTCGGCGTCAAAGTTGGGCGACCACCGATTCTTAGCTACGTCTCGTACTCCATTGATAACTGGTATCGCCTCGATCCGAAGAAAGAGATTGAGTGCGGAAACATCGCGCTATTGCAATGTTTCCTTGGAGGACAAGATGAAGAGTGGTTCATCTTGATTCATATCGATATCGAAAAGAAAGCTGGCATTGCACTTCATGCTATCGAGCTTGCACAAAATGCCGTGGTCAAAAACGATGCCGATGGGCTAGATGTGGCACTTACTCAACTTCGCGACGGAATTAAGAGCATGTACGACGTCTTGGCTCGCATGCCAGAAAAGTGCGACCCATATGTTTATTTCCATCGCGTTCGACCCTACATCTTCGGCTGGCGCAACAACCCCGCACTCCCTAATGGCGTTGTCTACGAAGGTGTAGATGCACTTGGTGGAAAGGGCATGACATATCGCGGCGAGACTGGCGCACAATCCGCGATTGTTCCTGCGCTCGACGGTGTCCTTGGAATTGAACATGAACGCGACGAGCTCCGCGAATATCTCATGGAGATGCGTGAGTACATGCCACCAAAGCATGTCGCCTTTATCGAAGCTGTCGAAAACGGACCATCAGTCCGAGAATTTGTGCAGAAAGTTAATCGCCCAACCACGACAGCGCTATTTAATGAATCAGTCGAGCTTGTCGGCGATTTCCGTGCGATGCATTTGGAGTACGCAGGCCAGTACATCCATGCTCAAGCCCAAAAAGCCCCAGGAAACCCATCTGCGGTAGGCACCGGCGGCACTCCGTTCATGATTTACCTTCGTAAGCATCGTGACGAAACTAAGTCACAGACGCTCTAAATCACCAGATTCGAACGCGCTCACTTTCTCCCATATAAAGCGCATCACCCTCTTTGAGTCCGAAAGCATCATGGAACTCGCTTAAGTTCTTCAAGATCTGATTACAACGGAATTCACCAGGAGAGTGGGGGTCAGTCGCAAGACGAACCTTCATCGCTTCTGATCGGATCTTTGAACGCCAGATTTGGGCATAGCCAAGGAAGAAACGTTGATCTCCGGTGTAACCATCAATCACCGGAGCTTCTTTTCCATTCAGTGCGATCTTGTATGCCTTGTAAGCAATTGTTGAACCACCAAGATCACCGATGTTCTCACCGATGGTGAGCGCACCATTCACCTTGGTATCCGGAACTTCTTCTGGAGCAAGTTCGTTGTACTGGGCGATTAACTTTGAAGTCCGCTTTTCAAACTCGGAACGGTCTTGATCACTCCACCAATTAGAAAGATTGCCATCGCCGTCATAACGTGAACCTTGGTCATCAAAACCATGGCCAATTTCATGTCCAATGACAGCGCCGATACCACCGTAATTTGCAGCATCATCGGCTTCAAGATCGAAGAAAGGTGGCTGCAATATCGCAGCAGGGAAAACTATTTCATTCATCAGCGGGTGGTAATAAGCATTCACCGTTTGTGGCGTCATTAACCATTCAGTTTTATCGACGCGCTTTCCGACTTTGTTGTATTCAAAGTCGCCACGGAATTTAGAGATACGAGCCAAATTACCCATTAAATCTCCGCGCTTGATTTCTAAATTCGAATAGTCACGCCATTTGTCGGGATATCCGATCTTCGGGGTGAACTTCTTCAACTTATCTAGCGCTTTGGCTTTAGTTTCGTCGGTCATCCAATCCAATGAATTTATGCTGACGCGGTATGCCTCAATCAAATTTGCAACGAGCTCGACCATTCGCGCCTTCGCAGCAGCAGGGAAGTGGCGGTCGACGTAGAACTGGCCGACTGCCTCACCTAGGGCACCTTCAACAAGAGCAACTCCGCGCTTCCAGCGATCCTTCAGGACAGGTACCCCACTCAATGTAGTGCCGTAGAAAGCGAAGTTTTCATTGACAAAAGGGCTACTTAAGTATGGAGCCGCACTTGAGAGTAAGTGCCACATCAACCACGAGCGCCACTTCTCGACTTCAAACTTCGCAAAGACCTTGCCCATGTTCTCGATGAAGTCAGGTTGGGCGATTACAACGGAATCAAGGACGGAACGAGGGATCCCAGCGTTATCTGCCCATAGATGCCAATCAAAGGGGGCCGCAAGGGTTGAGATTTCGGCAAAGGTCTTCTTGTTGAAAGTGAGAACCGCGTCGCGGCTACGGACCGTATCCCAATGATGGGAGGCAATCTCGGTCTCTAAATCAATGATGCGACGAGCATGCGAAGATCCCTCTGCAATTCCAGCAAGGTCAAACATCGTTTCAATATGGGTGACTAACTTGCCTCGAACCTCAGCATGGGTCTCTTCTCGGTAATACGCCTCGTCAGGAAGGCTAATGCCGCCTTGATAGATGTAAGCGATGTTTGTGGTGGGGTCAGCAGCATCCGCGGTCACCCAGCCGCTCAAGAAGCCTCCAAGACCCCGAGATTCAAACTGACCTAGAAGTGCAGTGAACTCTTCGAGTGAGGTAAACGATTGGGCCTTCGCCAAGTAATCAGCAATCGGCGAGATACCCAATTTTTCGACCTGCTCTTCATCCATGAAATCGGCATAGAGATCTCCGATCTTCTGAGCGTTGCTGCCATGAGGTCC
>RFMK01000138.1 GCA_009927705.1 Actinomycetota bacterium
CCAGATGCAGCTAACTCTTCGATGATAGCGCGAACATTCTTCTCCGACTCATCACGTAAGAAATAGAAGGCGCCATCAGCCGCTCGATCGGATGGAATCTCTGCCGCATCAAGCCATCCGCCATTAACGTGGCGATAGATGTCGTCCTGAGGTCGAATCGAAGGCTTGAAATTTCCCTGAAAAATACCGCTTTTTTGAGTCATGCGGCGACTTTAGCGTTCCATTTCCCAGAGAGCCAAATGAAAATCGGGACCATCAGAACTGAGACAGCCGCAGCCGGCGCCCATGCAACGTCAGGGGTTGTGAAGAAACTTACTGATGGAAGCGCAGAGTCTTCGGTGCTGACAAAAAGTGAAGTCAAGAAGTTATTGGCAAAGTGGGCACCAATGGCCATTTCTAGAGTCTTGTCACGATAGGTCACCCAAGCCAACATAAATCCAACTGAGCCATAACTAATGATGGGGAAGAAGAGTTCGTTTCCGGCAACCTCCGGATTAGCCATATGGGGCAAGGCAAAGAGGAATCCGCCGATGAAGGAAATAGTCCACTGCTTTTTCTTGCCATTATCAAGCCATTGCTGGAGCCATCCACGAAAGAAGAGTTCCTCAGCCGTAGTTTGGATCGGCAAGAGGGTCAGAAGGATGATGAGATATGGAAGGAACCGCGCAACCTCCCAACTCCAGGTATAGGAGTCCCAATTGATAATTAAGTCACCAACTCCAAAGACCAACGAGATGAGAGCGAATGCTGCAAAACCAACCCAGGTCCGCTTCCATGAGTATCTTTCGAAAGCAGAAAAAAGGGACTTGGTGGGGCGTTTAAGAATGTATCTGTAGGCCAATAGCGTTCCCAGAAAGAGTGGAATAAAGGAGACCAGAATCGTTGCCGCAGCGCTCCAAGGAGGGAGCTGCCGAAGTTGGGCGATTCCAGCATCATCCGTTGCAAAGAGAATCTCAAGATCGAAGTCAAAAAATCTGGCCAATCCAACGGTGAGAACGAGTCCGAGCCCTTGCCAGAAAATGATGATTGCAAGGGTGCCAACGATCCATCGCCATATTCGAGGTCGCCGATTTTGGTCAGGGACGTAATCCTCATTTTCCATAGGACGATAGTAGAGAAGATTCTCCGGCAATTGATTAGTTGAAACGTGCGGATAATT
>RFMK01000074.1 GCA_009927705.1 Actinomycetota bacterium
ATTTAAACCTATTTGCGCTTCTTTTTCTTCTTGGGTTGCTTGCGCTGGCCGACCTGCTTTGGCTCCTCAGTCGCTACCGATCCGCCCAGTTCTGGGGTTTCGGGGTTTGACCCGGCTTTTTTCGCCTTTTTGGCTTGGAGCTCCTCCCAGGCTGGTGAGCCGGGGGTTGGGTTTCTCTTAATGACATAGAACTGCTGGCCCCATGTCCATAAGTTTGTGGTCGACCAATAAATCAAAACTCCGATTGGAAAGTTAACACCGGAAACCGCAAAAATAATTGGGAACAAGTACAACATGATCTTCTGTTGTTGCAACATCATGTTGTTTGATGAATCAAGTTTTGGCATTCCTTTGACCATTAATTGACGTTGTGTTGTGAATGTCGTGGCGGACATCAGCGCAATTAAAAGTACAGTCACAATTTTTACTGTCGTGTCTGTTGATCCTAAGAATGTTTGTGAGATTCGCGCACCAAAGAATTCTGCTTGTGCTGCTTGTGCTGCAAGTTCGGTTGAGAGCGCACCACGACCAAGAGGTGGATTCTTTCCAATTCCATTGAGCACTGTGAAGAGCGCAAAGAAAATGGGTGCTTGCGCCAATATCGGGAAACACGAAGCCATGGGATTTGTTTTATGTTCTTTGTACAACTTCATTAATTCTTCTGATTGCTTCTGGCGGTCATCTTTGTATTTCTGTTGAATCTTCTTCATCTCTGGCGATAAAGCGGTGAGTGCGCGTTGAGATTTGATTTGCTTTACAAAGAGTGGGATGAGAAGTGTTCGGATCAAGATAACAAGGCCGACGATTGAAAGAGACCATGTAACGCCGCTTGCTGCACCAAAGATTGGTGAGAGCGCTTTATGGATCACAACCATAACTCCCGAGACGATCCAATAGAGAGGGTCTAAAATAACGCCCATTAACGCGCTCCTTCTGTTCTGCGATTTATTAGCGTAAAACGCTGGATTTTCAGGGTTTCTGGGACATAGTCGACTCCCCCATGACTAAATGGGTTACAACGAACTACGCGCCATGCACCTAGAAAAATTCCGATGATGTTGTATTTCTTGATTGCTTCATATGTGTAATGAGAACAAGATGGGTAGTACTTGCAACGTGGCGCTAAACCAGGAGCGATGAATTTCTGCCACACTTTTATCAAACCTAAGAATGGAAGCATTGGGATGTGGAGTAGTTTTTTCATCATCGCGCGGCCTTTTCGTTTAACGCGGTGAAGAGTTGGGGAATTTCGTTGTGCGGGTCTTGTTCTTTTTTGGTTGCGCGCACAACGACCATGGAGCTACGGGGCAGGATGTGAAGTGAATTCTTAGATGCGTGACGGAGTTGGCGAGTAACGCGATGACGTGTGACTGATCCACCAATTGCGCGCGACACAACAAATCCGATTTTTGGTGATGTGAGCGCAGGTTCTTTTGTTAGATAACCAACAAGAGTATGA
>RFMK01000082.1 GCA_009927705.1 Actinomycetota bacterium
TGCCCCCGCTACTTAAGAAAAAAGGCGCTTAGACAACTAAGCGCCTTCTTTATTTCTCGTTAGTTCCCTCTATTTTTCCGTTTTCTTCTTTGGATCTGACATACGCCCAGCATGGCCTTTTGCGGATGGATCTCGCTTGGACTTAATCAAGCTAGCAACAGTTGAAACAAGGAGGATGACACCGATTACAGCGAGGGAGAGGTTGGTGGAGATCTTTGGAATCGATTCCCACTCCTTATGCGCCCAAACACCAATTAACTTGATTCCGATGAAGATGAGAATAAAGGCCAATCCCATGGATAGGTATATCAATTTGTTGACCAAATTCTTGATCAAGAAATACAAGGCGCGTAAGCCAAGAAGTGCGAAGGCATTAGCAGCGAAGACCAAGAACGGTTCCTGCGTGACGCCGAAGGTTGCAGGAATAGAGTCAAGAGCGAAAAGAAGATCAGTCGCTCCGATGGCAATCATCACGAGTAATAGTGGAGTTGCAAGGCGCTTACCATTTTCACGGATGAAAATCTTTCCGCCATGGTACTCATTTGTAAACGGAATCTTCTTTTGGACGTATCGAACAATTGGATTCTCGGTCGGGTCTGGATCCTCATCCCAATGCTGGAATAGCTTGATTCCAGTCCACAAGAGAATTCCACCGAAAATAACGAAAGTAAAAGAAAATGCCTCGAGAGCTGCAGCGCCAAGGGCGATGAAGATTGCGCGCATGAATAAGGCCAAAACGATTCCAACCATGAGTACGCGTTGGTGATAAATCGATGGGACGGCAAAATTAGAGAGAATAATCAAAAAGACGAATAGATTGTCGACGGAGAGTGATTTCTCCACGATGTATGCAGCGAAATACTCTTTTCCGAATTGGGCGCCAAAGTCACTCCACACCCATGCTCCGAATCCGACTGCAACAGCGATATAGAAAATCGACCAGAACGATGCTTCTTTAAAGGAGACATCGTGGGCTTTGCGCGTTGAGGTTAGAAGATCAAAAAGCAGAAGACCAACGATAAGACCGATAGTGATGAGCCACGTTGTTGTTGTTAGATTCACGCCGCGAGCGTACTGGCGCGGTTCAGTCGAAGCGAATTAAGTACAACAAAAAGACTGGATGCAGCCATTGCGGCACCCGCATACATTGGATTAAGTAATCCCAGCGCCGCAATGGGGATGCCAATCACGTTATAAACAAATGCCCAGAGAAGATTTGTTCGGACAATTCTCAGAGTGTTTTTAGCAAGATGTAATGCAGTAACCGAAGTCGCAAGTTCATCGCGCATAAGAGTGATATCTGCACTTGCAATGGCTGTATCTGTTCCGGTGCCAAGCGCCATACTGAGATCTGCTTCCGAAATGGCTGCAGCATCATTGATGCCATCGCCAATCATCAATACTTTCTCACCCGCTGAGCGGAGCTCTTTAATTTTGGAAATCTTTCGTTCGGGCGTTGCTAGGGCGATGACATTCTTAGTAGGAATTCCAACTTCAATAGCAATTTGATGGGCGCTGGCTTCGTTATCGCCGGTGATCAACCAAGTCTGAATCGAGCGACGGTGGAACTCTGCAATCGTAGCTTTTGCATCCGAACGAACCGTGTCTCCAACTTCAACAACGGCCGATGCAATGCCATCCACAGCTACTACTGCAATCGAATTGCCGCGAAGTCGTGCGGCAGAAATAGCTGCTTCTAGTTCTGGATGGAGCGAAACAGTTGCCCGCCGAATTGATTCGGGTGTGCCAATCAGTACTGGCATTTCTTTCTCGCCGAAAGTGGCGCGCGCAGCAATACCTTGACCGGCAGTTTCAACTAAATCTCTGATGGGCGTGCGAGCAATACCTTGTTGTGAGAGATGTTTCGTTATTGCTTGCGCGATTGGATGATTACTTTCTTTTTCGATGGCATGAATCGCCGCCAGTATCTGTGGTGATGAAATGCCGGCGTTCAGATTTCCGAGATCGGGGATTGTGATGCCTTGAACTTTCATGACGCCGGTCGTAAGCGTTCCCGTCTTATCCAAAACCACAGTTGTAATAAGTGGGGCAATTTCGAGCGAGGCGGTCTTTCGTAAAACGATGCCGTTTGCAGCTCCTTTGCCGGTTGCAACTAACAGCGCTACTGGAGTTGCAAGACCGAGCGCACACGGACAGGCAATAACAAGAAGTGCAACGGCGGCACGCATCGAATCTTGAATCGAATTATCAAGTGCCATCCACGTTGCAAAAGTTGCAATAGCTAGTAGCAAAACAATCGGAACAAAAACACTACTGATGCGATCAGCAAGTTTTTGAATCGGCGCTTTCTCTCCTTGGGCTGTTAATACCATCTTTGTGATGCGGGAAAGTTCGGTATCGTTTCCAATTCTTCGAGCTTCGACAACGATACGACCTGAACGATTGATGGACCCGGCGATTACTTCACTTCCGAGTGTGACATCGATAGGGAGAGATTCACCTGTTAATAGTGAATTATCGACAGTTGAAACTCCTTCAACCACCACTCCATCAGTCGGAATGCGGTCACCTGCTTTAACAACGCATCGGTCACCAACCACCACATGACTAATCGGCGCCTGAACTTCCTCGCTGCCACGCAAGATAGTTACTTCTTTCGGGTTGAGCGAAAGTAGATGTGCCAAGGTCGAACCGGCTCGACGTTTTGCCCGAGATTCTAGATATCTACCAAGAATGATGAATGTGACAACTGAAGCTGCAACTTCGGCATAAATATCGCCAGCTCCCGTTGAATTTGCGTAGATAGACCAGCTAAACGCGGTTAAGGATCCAAGTGAGATCAAGTTATCCATCGTGGGATGAGCAAGATTCCGTAGCGCTGCACGGTGAATCGGCCATGCCAAAAATAGAACCACTGGAGCGCTTAATCCAATTACTAACCAACCAGTCGCTGAATAGAGCGGTGCGGGGATGTTGAGTGCATCAAGTTGGGAAAGCAGAAAATCGTCTACGCGCGCATGAATGTCGTGCCACATAGAAAGGATGATTACCGGAATCGTGAGTATCGCAGAGAGAATTACCCGAATTCCTAAACCCCGAGAATGAGAGAAACTTTCCATTTCATTAGTTCGTAGTTTTGCTTGGTAACCAGCTTTGCTGACGGCTGAGATGAACGCATCAACTTTTGTTCCTTCTGGCGCCAAGATATGTGCGGTTTCAGTTGCTAGATTCACGGTGGCGTGAGCGCCAGGAATTTTATTGAGTGACCGCTCGACCGTCGCAACGCACGA
>RFMK01000156.1 GCA_009927705.1 Actinomycetota bacterium
TTGCGGCTTAGTCCAGGTCGCAGCTTTCGGGAAATGTGCATCAAGAGATTCGAGCATCGCATCACGTCGCTCTTTATAAAGCTTGCAGAATGAAGCGATCTGATCGCGCCACGGTTGGTTCGCCAAATAACTAGAAATCGCCATCTGGGAGAAGTTCGAGGGGCACAAGATCGATGATTCTGAGGCAATCACTAACTTCTCGCGGAGCGCTTGTGGAACCAACGCCCATCCGATGCGGAAGCCAGGGACGATCGTCTTAGAGAACGAGCCGAGATAGATGACATTTTCGGAATCCTGCGCGCGCATTGCATTGGGTGAGGGGCGATCAAAACCAAGAAGGCCATAAGGATTATCTTCAACAATAAAAATCTTCTCTTCGCGGCAGATATCAAGGATCTCAGTGCGTCGATCCGCCGGGAGTAATACACCAGCCGGATTTTGGTAATTAGGAATCAAATACAAGAACTTGATCTTGCGACCTTGGTATCGAAGAGTCTTGATCGCATCACGGAGCGCATCCGGGATAAGTCCATCGTTATCCATAGCAATATGCACAACATCAGCTTCGTATTGAGAGAAAGTTCCAAGCGCGCCGACATAAGAAGGCGCTTCTACTAATACAACATCACCTGGATCAATAAAAATACGTGAGATCAAATCGAGTGCTTGTTGTGAACCAGTTGTAACAAGTACATCATCAGGATTAGCGCGGATTCCTTCAAGCGCCATCACATCACAGATCTGTTCGCGCAAACGAGGATGTCCTTGACCGCTGCCGTATTGCAGAGCTTCCATGCCATGGTCGCGGACTAATTTCTCGACAATTTCTGACATCGTTTCCATCGGAATCGCCGTGAGGTTTGGCATTCCACCAGCAAGGGAAACAATCTCAGGTCGGGAAGCAACCGCAAAAAGTGAACGAATCTCACTCGGTTTCATATGAGCGGCGCGATGGGCAAAACGCTCTTGCAGGTTCTCTGGCGCGTGGGTGCGATAGCGATCGACGCTGTCAGAAGTACCTGGCGTTGTCATTGTGTAATTCTGCCACACGAATTACATCGCGCGACGCAGATTATTACCGGCGAATCCCAGCACGCCTGAGATCTTCAATCCGAAGTGTTCCGGTCTTCGCATCTTCCTCAGCCGATAGATACAAACGTTGGATTGCAACTACTAACCCTTCAGCAATCACATCTCGGAAATGATTATCAGCCAGACGCGAAGCATCCTTACGGTTCGTGATGTATCCAAGCTCTAATCGAACTGCGGGAGCTTTTGTTAGCCGTAATAAATCCCAAGTCTTTGCATGAGTGCGGGCGTTGAGTAGATCGGTTCGCGCTACTAATTCGCGTTGGACGATAGTGGCAAATCGCTCGCCCACAATCGAATGTATTCCATGTAATTCACTGCCGTAGAAATAAGTAGAGATTCCTTCAGCCTTTTCATTCTTGTACTTATCAATACTTAAAGAGATAACCAGGTCGGCTTCAGTCGAATTAGCCATTGCAATTCGTTCTGTTTCACTTGGTGTTGATGTAGCGCTCCTGCTTAGGAAAACCGAAACGCCGAGTGCAATCAAACGGCCTTCGATTTTCTGAGCGATGTCGTAAACAATCTCGGCGATATCGCTTCGAGAACTCGGATCGAGAACAATCACTTTATCGGCAAGAGCTGGTCCTCGTTTTTCCCGAACTGCTTGATCGCGAAGTTGTGTGGGCGCTCCACCAGTTACAGTGCGCATCAAGCGCATCAGAGAAATTACTGTTCCTGGACCACAAATTCCGTCAACTTTAACTCCAACAGATTTTTGAAACTCTTTCACCGCATTTTCCGTGGTCAATCCATAAATTCCATCAACGCGACCGGGATTAAATCCCATGTCGATCAACCTGCTCTGCAACGTCGCGACATCATCGCCGCGCATCATGGGTGAATCAACCAAGAGTGAACGATCCCCTAGCTTCCAACGCGCTTCTTCGATTGCAGCATGCGTTCCAAGATCAATCTCGCCCGTAACTCGAAGGCCGCGCTCTTGTTGGAATGCGCGGACAGCGCCGGCAACATCCTCAGTGAAAGTGTCAGTAGGTGAGGCAATCAACCCAAGGCGATGCAAGGTGTTAGTAACTGCTGTTACAACATCCCCGCGATCGCCGGGTTTAATCATGGTTAGTTGATGTAATCAGAGAGTTCTTTGAGAAGCGCAGGCTTTGGACGCGCACCAACGATGCTCTTGACGACCTGGCCACCTACGAAAACATTCATGGTTGGGATGGAGTTGATTCCATACTTCATCGCGATGGAGCCCTCTTCATCAGTATTGAGCTTCACAATCTTGATCTTCTCACCGTGCTCGTTGGAGATTTCCTCCAAGATGGGGCCGACTGCGCGGCAAGGTCCGCACCATTCTGCCCAGAAATCGACCAAGACTGGGGTGCTGCTCTTGAGCACAACATCAGCGAAATTAGCTGCAGTTACTTTTTCGGTTGCCATCTTTTCTCCTCTATTTGTATCGCGAACTCTAGTGACCTTGTAAAAATCTCTCAGCATCAAGTGCGGCTTGGCATCCTGAGCCTGCGGCGGTGATTGCTTGGCGATAGGTATGGTCGACAAGATCGCCACACGCAAACACCCCAGCAATATTGGTCCGTGTCGAACGACCTTCGACCTCGACATATCCCTCGCTATTGATGGTGATCTGTCCAACGACGAGTTCGCTGCGCGGTAAGTGTCCGATTGCAACAAAGAGTCCAGTGAAATCACGGACTGATTCATTGCCATAAACAGTATTGCGGAGTTTCAAAGCAGTGACTTTATCTTCACCCAGTACATCAATTACCTCGGTATTGAAAAGGAATTCAATCTTTGGGTTTGCTTTGGCGCGTTCAGCCATAATCTTTGATGCACGCAAGGAATCTCGGCGATGAATCACAACAACTTTACTTGCAAACTTCGTTAAGAAATTTGCTTCCTCCATCGCGGAATCTCCACCACCGACGACGGCAATTACTTGGTCGCGGAAGAAGAATCCATCACATGTTGCACACCATGAAACTCCACGACCTGAAAGTCGCTTCTCATTCGTCAAACCAATTTCTTTGTAAGCAGAGCCCATTGCAAGAATTACAGCGCGTGCGCGAAGAGAATTTCCAGAACCATCAACCAGAGTTTTTACATCACCATCAAGTTTCATTTCAGTGATGTCATCAGTTACTAATTGAGTTCCAAAACGGAGCGCTTGTTTACGCATCTGATCCATCAAATCTGGACCCATAATGCCGTGTTCAAAGCCTGGGAAGTTCTCGACTTCGGTCGTGTTCATCAACGCACCACCGGCAGTCACCGAACCTTCATATAAAACTGGTGCGAGTTGGGCGCGTGCGGCATAAACCCCCGCGGTGTATCCAGCAGGGCCAGAACCAACAATCACTACATCATGGATCTTCGAGTAATCAACGCTCACGAGCGCACCTTACCTTCGTAGTAGAACTTTGATCGTCTGGCCCACTTCTGCGATTTTCATGGCGCGAGCCACAAGGATGTAGAGCAGTGAGGTAGCAAGCAGAACGCCAATCAGGTCAACAAAATTCCCCGCTAAATTCAATCGATCTGCAACAAAAGCGACGCAGACCACAGCGATAGCCGCAGCCAACATAACCTTGAGATAGAAGAGCGCGATCGCGGCGATATTGAGAGCGCCAGTGAATCGATTCAATAAGAAATATGTCGCAACAATTCCACACCAATAACTTGCAGTAAAAGCTAAAGCTAAGCCAACCGTTACTGATTGAGGTTCCATTGTCATATACGCGATGAGTGAGAGCACTACCGCAACTGTATTGATTACAAGATTAGAAAGAACTTGAAACTTGGTATTTTCAAAGGCATTCAATCCGCGAATCAAAACTAAATTAATCGAGAGCGGAATCAAGCCGAGCGCCATCGCCGACAATAGCCGTCCAATATAAATAGCGCTATCTTCAGAAATACCAAAGAAGAGCACTTCTGCAACTCGTTCGCCAAATAACAGGAAGAAAAAAGATGCTGGAACAGTGATGATTCCAACATATCGAAGAGCGGTAGAGATGAGATTTCGCACCTCATCCAATTTCTTATCAAGTGCGAAGTTAGATAGCCGGGGTAATAAAGCAGTCACAATCGAAATTGTGACTATTGAATGTGGAAGCAAAAGAATGAGGTAAGCATTTGCATAAGGCGTATAACCAACACCGTAAGCAACGCCAGCTGCTACTCCAGCGCGCGTTGCAAGATTTACTGTAACAAGAAAACCAAGTTGAGAGATAAGAACAAACAAGAACATCCAACTTGCCAGGCGAATTGCTTTATCAAGCCCAACACCTCTCCAATCGGTGCGGAACCGCAACTTCAAACCTGATGATGTAATTGTCGGGATGAGAATGAGCGCTTGTAGTGCGATTCCAAGGGTTGTGCCTATACCCAACACTCGAACCTGACCATCAGTAATTGTCTGAAGCGAGATCTCATCAGTCACACTTAAGAAATATGCGAAGAGCGCAATCACAACCAAGTTATTAGCAATCGGCGCCCACATCATCGGGCCGAATTTCTCCTTCGCATTAGCAACTTGGCCCAAGAGGCCAAAAAGCCCATAGAAGAGGATTTGTGGGAGGCAATACAGCGCAAAAGCAATAGTGACATCGCGTGATCGCCCCGTAAAGCTCGGTGCATAGATAGAGATGAAAAGCGGCGCAACAATCATTGCGGCTGCAGTAATTACAAATAGCGCAGTTGTTAGTAATGAAACCAAACGACTGACATAAACGCTTCCACCATCAGCGTCACGGAAAGATTTAACAATCTGTGGAACGAAAACTGCAGATAATGCGCCACCAATCAACAAGTTATAGATGATGTTTGGCGTTGTATTTGCGACGTTATAGGCATCGCCTAAGATTCCAGTTCCCAATACTGCAACCAAGAGAAGATTACGAATAAATCCAGTGATACGAGAAACGATTGTGCCAAGACCCATGAGCGAGGAAGAACGAATCAAACGAGCATCATCACTCATGATTCTTCCTCCGTTTCACACGTCGGACGCTCTGGACTACTGCTGCCAATAAAAGAATTATCGCCATTCCAGTCGTAAACCATGTAGTTACTGGCGAGATCACCGCGAGTCGCAACGGAATTCGCGCACTCTCGCCAATCGTGCTTCCTTTCGGAGTGCGGAGCTCAAGTCGAAGCGCCGTATCGCCAGATGCGATCACTTCGATTGGAACCTTTATTTGTATTTGGGAGCGAGGTTGAAGAGTGATCCGTGGAACTTGGGAAACAACTACACGGCTATTGGTTGTGGTGATATCTAAATCGACGCTAACAATCTGATCGAAATCATTTATGACCGTAACTGGTAAGTCATATTTAGAAGCAGTGATTGTGTAGTTGCCAGGTGATACTCGTAATCGTTTTTGGAATTTAGTAACTTCGCTTTGGTAGCTGCGCACCATTGCTACTGCGTTTGTTTTAGAAAATCCTGGATTAAGCGTCTTTGCTAACCCAAGTCGAAGATCTTCAACATCTCTCGTCGTTACAAGTGAATTGATAGTGCGAAGAGATTTTCTTAGCGTGGAATAGGAGTTCTGGGCGGCTGGCGCCGGCTTTCCGCTATTTGCAACCTCCGATGGCGGGCTAACTTCACGCCCAAGAATCTCGGCGAGTCTGATCTGAGAGAGTTTGTTGTAGAGCGCAAGCTCGCCTGGCGCATATTTACGTAAGAAACTGGTGCTTGGATTCCCATATGTCATCGCAACTATTCGGTCATTACGGGTTACGAATGTGAAGAGCGATAACCATTGCTGGGCCGCAGGTAATTCATCAACGGTTACGTCATTACCTTCTGCATCGAGATACACATAACCATCACCAAGATCAGAAATCTCTTCAAAAAGTACTGGATCAATCAACCACGTACGCGATCCACGAATTGGTTTTGCTAAAACAGTATCAAGTTCAGCGCCAGAGCTAAGCAGTAAAGCCAAGTCATTATTCACAAATCGACCATCAGCCAATTGGAATGAGGGTTTAGAAAGAGTAATCAACGTTTCTGCTTGCGCAGGAATCGGAAGCGCAACAATAAGAAGGAAAGAAGTAATAACCAAACGAAAGATTCTCATTGGATTAACTCTTTAGAACGAGCAATTAACTTCTTCTCATCAGGGTATGCCAACTTCTCTACGATCTCCGTAAGTGGAAACCAACGCACATCATCGACTTCGCTGACTTGTGGCGCAATCTTTCCGCCCGTTTCTTTAAATAAGAAGTGATGAACCGTCTTATGAATTCTCTTCCCGCCGGCCATAAACCAGAAATCAATCACGCCCAGTGATTTATCAATCTGACTTTCAATTCCAGTCTCTTCGCGAACTTCACGGATCGCTGCTTGTTCTGGCGTTTCACCTGTTTCTATATGCCCTTTAGGAAGTGACCATAAGAGCCGCTCTCGCTTTGCATCTTTTGTATCAATACGACCAATCAACAATCCTTTAGTTCTCGTGCTATCTACAACAAGGCCACCAGCGCTTACTTCATCAACTCTTTTGGCATACGGCTTTTTCGGGCGATTTTGTGG
>RFMK01000007.1 GCA_009927705.1 Actinomycetota bacterium
GCAGCAACTACTTGCTCTTCGCTCATCATCCCTCCTTTTACTTACTCGCCGAAAACAAAGAAAACTAATTTGGTAAGGCCAAGATCGAAGATCGAGACCACTGCAATAATGAATGTCACGAAGACAAGAACCACACCTGTGTATGTGGTCAACATGTTTCGTGAAGGCCACACAACTTTGCGGAGTTCATTGATAGCTTGACGATAGAAAAGCGCAATGCGCGCAAAGAAACCTAACTCTTTGCCTTCTGAGTTCTCACTCATCTCGTTTCCTTTCGTCTCGTGCTAACAACTGCGCAGGGCAGGAGGGACTTGAACCCCCAACCGCCGGTTTTGGAGACCGGAACTCTGGCCAGTTGAGCTACTGCCCTTCGAGGCGCTTCAACATCTCTTCCGTTAAGAAGACATGCAAAAGCATGGACTTTTCATAATCAGATTTTTTTATTACCCGATCAAGCAAGCGCCAGGAGGAGGAAGTGTAGGTGAGGACCCCCCAGATGGTCTAACTCGCGCTCAACCTCCCTTATGGAAGACTCCCGCCCGTGAGCAAACCTCGAATCTCCGCACGAATCGCCGCTATCGCTGAGTCGGCAACCTTAGCTGTTGATGCTAAAGCCAAGGCCCTCAAAGCAGCTGGTCGTCCCGTGATTGGATTCGGCGCCGGCGAACCAGATTTTCCAACCCCTGATTACATCGTCGAAGCCGCAGCCGCTGCCACAAAAGTTGTCGCAAATCATCGCTACTCACCCACTCCAGGTCTTCCTGATTTGCGCGATGCAATCGTCAAGAAAACAAAACGCGATTCGAATTACGAGATCACCGCGGATCAAGTTCTTGTCACTAACGGCGGCAAACAAGCTGTCTATCAAGCATTTGCCACGATCGTTGATAAAGATGATGAAGTAATTCTTCCCTCACCTTTCTGGACCACATATCCAGAGTGCATCAAGCTTGCTGGTGGAAAAGCTGTCGAAGTGTTTGCTGATGAAACACAGAACTATCTTGTGACCGTTGATCAATTAGAAAAAGCACGCACCCCAAAAACAAAAGCAATTCTTTTCTGCTCTCCCTCAAACCCAACTGGTTCGGTCTACACACCAGACCAAGTCAAAGCAATCGGTGAGTGGGCGCTCAAGAACGACATCTGGGTAATCACTGACGAAATTTACGAACACCTTCTTTATGACGGCGCCTCCGCTCCATCACTTCCAGTTCTTGTTCCTGCAATGGCAGATAAGACCATCATCCTTAATGGCGTTGCTAAAACTTACGCAATGACAGGTTGGCGTGTGGGTTGGATGATTGGACCGAAAGATGTCATCAAAGCTGCCACAAACTTGCAATCTCACTTAACTTCAAATGTCTCTAACGTCGCCCAACGCGCTGCAATCGCTGCACTCAACAACGATCTTTCTGCAGTAAAGAAGATGGGCGAAGCATTTGATCGCCGCCGTAAATTGATCGTAAAGATGCTGAATGAAATTCCCGGAATTGATTGCCCCACACCACAA
>RFMK01000154.1 GCA_009927705.1 Actinomycetota bacterium
GTCGAATGAAACGTAGTACGACGCAGAACCGTTCAATGTAAGACGGTCGTAGTCGATTGTTGGGACACCTTGCGCAGCTGCCTTATCTTGAACAGCCTTTGCAGATTCTGAGTCAAGGTTTACGAGAATGAGAACCTTGGCACCTGCAGACAACATTTGGTCTGCGATGGTTTGGAATGCAGCCTTGTCACCATTTGCGTTCTGGATATCAGCCTTCACGCCAGCAGCATCGAATGCAGCTTGTAGGAATCCGCGGTCAGCAGTTTCCCAACGAGCAGACGAAGCAGCATCTGGAAGAATGACGCCAACAAAGCCATCAGCGGAACCTTCATCTGATGAGCTTGAGCAGCCGGTGAGAATGAGAGCGAACGCTGCAACAACTGCAGAGATCGCGAGACGGCGCTTTGACATATTTATTAGATACCTTTCGAAAGTAGTTCATAAATGAACCGCGAGGGCGGTTCACCGTGTCGAAACCTACTTTTTGTGGCCAATATTCGGAAGGCTTTTTCTCAGTATTTGGTCGGTCCGGACATAACATCTTGGTAACAAGACCGATCCCAGTGGTCGAAATTGAGCGTGAAATATCGGGAACAGAGCACTTGGCCCGCGGAGAAGGGTCGGGTCGGTAGCCTTCTCTAGGTGTCCGCACCGCATTCCTCCTCAGACTCCTTTCTCGAAGGGGCCGCCCCGCATGAGGCGCTTGCTGCGGCTATCCAGGCGGCCATCCGCGACTCTGTGAGCGAGGGAGCAATCTCCTCCGAGGTACTCGAAGCGCCAGCTCTAGCAAATGTTACTTTGGAGCGGCCGAAGAATCGTGACCACGGTGATTATGCAACGTCGATTGCGTTGGCATTAGCAAAAGTTGCCAACAAATCTCCGCGCGAGATTGCAGAACTTATTCAACGAGGACTTTCTAGTCATTCAACAATTGAGAAGATCGAGATTGCTGGACCGGGTTTTATCAATTTCACTCTGGCAAAGTCTTCTCAAGGCGCAGTCGTTCGAAATATTCTCAATGAAGGCGCTAAGTTCGGTGAAGTTACGATTCTTCAAGGCAAAAAAATCAATCTTGAATTCATTAGCGCCAATCCAACTGGTCCACTTCATTTAGGCCATACGCGTTGGGCAGCAGTCGGCGATGCTCTTGCGAGCGTGCTGGCCGCCGGCGGCGCACATGTCACGCGAGAGTTTTACATCAACGATCGTGGAACTCAGATGGAACTCTTTGGCGCATCGTTACGTGCCGCAGCTCGTGGTGAAGCGCGGCCAGAAGATGGTTATCAAGGTGATTACATCAACGAGCTTGCTGCCTTGATACTTGCTCAACATCCAGAATATAAAGAGTTAGATGAAGCTAAAGGTATTCCAGCATTTCGTGAAGCCGGATATGCCTTGCAACTTCAACAACAGAAAGATGTTTTAAAGAATTTCGGAACTCACTTTGATGTGTGGTTCTCTGAGCGTTCTCTGCACGCCGGAGATGCGCTGACCACAGCACTGGAAACTCTCAAGTCACAAGGCCATGTTTTCGAAGCAGAAGGTGCGACATGGCTACGCACCACTGATTTTGGCGATGATAAAGATCGAGTCTTAGTGAAATCTGGGGGAGAGCTCACCTATTTCTCATCCGATACTGCGTATTACTTGGATAAGCGCCGTCGGGGCTTCGATATTTGTATCTACATGCTGGGCGCTGATCACCATGGGTATGTGGGTCGTTTGAAGGCGACCGCAGCATGCGCTGGAGATGATTCCGAATACAACATCCATGTTTTGATCGGACAACTGGTCAAAATCATGGAAGGTGGGCAAGAGCTCAAACTTTCAAAACGCGCAGGAACGATTATCACGTTAGAAGAGTTAGTGGAGAAAGTTGGCGTAGACGCCGCTCGATACACACTAATTCGCTATCCCGTCGATACTCCGATGGTGCTCGATATTGATCTGCTGAAGAAGCGCACAAACGATAATCCGGTGTTCTATGTGCAATATGCACATGCTCGTATCTCTGCTGTATTGCGCAATGCTGATGAATTGGGTCTTGTATATGGAGTAGATGTTTACAAACCAGAGTTACTGACGCATGACCGCGAACGTGAGTTGCTGGGTGGACTTGCTGAATTCCCGCGCGTTATTGCAACAGCTGCCGAACTTCGCCAACCACATCGTGTTGCGCGTTACATCGAAGAATTAGCATCTCTGTATCACGGCTTTTATAACGATTGCCGAGTTCTGCCTATGGGTGATGAGAAAGCAACTGATATCCATGCTTCACGTGCAACTCTCTGTGCGGCAACGCGACAAGTCATCAAGAATGGACTTACGCTTCTAGGCGTGAGCGCGCCGGAGCGGATGTAGATATGAAAAGCGAACTCAACTCAAAGATTTGGTCTAACTCTGCGCGACGTGACAACGGCGCGATCACTATCGGCGGATGCTCGGTCATCGAATTAGCGGAACAATTTGGAACACCGGCTTTCATCATCGATGAGGCTGATTTCAAAGCACGAGCCAAACAATGGAAATCTGGTCTTGATCGATATTTCGCGACCAACGCAGGAACTGCCTATTACGCGGCAAAAGCCTTTATTTCTAGGGATGTTGCTCGATGGGTGGCAGAAGCAGGCTTGGGCTTGGATGTTTGTACGGGCGGGGAGTTAGCGGTCGCAATCGCAGCAGAATTCCCACCACAACACATCGAGATGCATGGAAACAATAAATCCGAAAGAGAGATCTCAGAAGCGATTGATTATCGAGTTGGAGTAATTGTTCTTGACTCACTTCAAGAGATTGATCGAGTCGCTCGAATTGCACATGCAAAAGGTGTAGTTCAAAGAGTTTTAATTCGTCTCACAACAGGAGTTGAGGCACACACTCATGAATCAATCAAGACGGCACATGAAGATGTGAAATTTGGTTTCTCCATGGCATCGGGCGCTGCTTGGGACGCCGTTCTTTCTGTTTCAAAACATGAGTCACTGCAACTTATTGGTTTCCATGCTCATATTGGTTCACAGATTTTCGCCACGGATGCATTCGAAACCTCGGCCGAACGATTGATATCGATGGTAGTCAAATATAAGAATGAATTCGGCACTGAAATTACCGACCTCAATCTCGGTGGTGGTTACGGAATTGCGTACACGGAGAGCGATGAACCAATCACTCCAGAATTTGCGCTAGAGCGACTTTCGACCGTCGTGAATGAGAGTTGCAAGAAAAACGGAATTTCAAGTCCAAAGATTTCGTTCGAACCTGGACGGGCCATTGTCGGTCCTTCAATGACCACAATCTATGAAGTTGGCACCACTAAAGAAGTTCGTTTAGAAGATGGATCGACCCGTTGGTACATCTCGGTGGATGGCGGAATGAGTGACAATATTCGTCCTGGTCTTTACGATGCGGAATACTCCATCACGCTTGCAAATCGAGTTAGTAGCGCAGACTTACGGAGATCGCGAATCGTTGGAAAACATTGCGAAACGGGAGATATTGTCATTAAGGATGTCCAACTCCCGAGCGACATCGTTCCTGGTGATTTACTCGCGGTTCCAGCAACCGGCGCATATGGTCGAAGCATGGCCAGTAACTACAACCATATGGTCCGTCCTCCCGTGATTTCCGTCCTGAACAAAGAGGCGCGCATCATGGTTCGACGCGAAACCTATGCCGACCTTCTAGCCTTGGAGATTGATGATGACTAATTCGAAGAATCTCAAAGTTGGAATGCTCGGTTGTGGCGTTGTCGGCTCCAATGTCGCGCGCTTATTGCATGAAGATTCGGGCGATTTCGCCGCTCGCTCTGGAGCAACGTTGACCCTTGCGAAAGTTGCGGTCAAGAATGTTTCAGCAAAGCGGGATCATGTTCCAGCTTCAATCATCACAAGTGATGCTCTCTCTGTCGTGAATGATCCTTCCATCGACATCATCATTGAGGTGATGGGTGGAATTGAACCTGCACGCGAAATGCTTCTTGCTGCAATAAAGAATGGCAAGTCAGTCATCACTGCAAATAAAGCGCTTCTTGGACTCCACGGCGCTGAACTATTCGAAGCAGCGGATAAGAATGGCGTCGATTTGTATTACGAAGCCGCTGTTGGTGGCGCCATTCCAATCTTGAGACCGCTACGGGAATCAATTGTCGGTGATCATGTGCATCGCGTTATGGGAATCGTCAACGGCACCACTAATTACATTCTGACGAAGATGGATGAAGAGGGAAGTGCATTTGCTGATGTGCTCAAAGAGGCACAAGCACTAGGTTTTGCAGAAGCAGATCCGACTGCAGATATCGAAGGTCATGATGCTGCAGCCAAAGCGGCGATTCTTGCTGGTCTCGCCTTCCACACTCGAGTGACCACAAAAGATGTGTCGTGTGAGGGAATTTCAAAGATCTCTGCACGGGACGTAGCGGTAGCGCGCGAGATGGACCATGTCATCAAACTTCTTGCAATCGCCGAACTCACCGCCGACCAACAAGTTTCTGTCCGCGTCCATCCAACTCTCATTTCTCGCCAACATCCATTGGCCTCTGTTCGTAATGCCTTCAACGCAGTATTCGTTGAAGCAGAATCTGCCGGAGAGTTGATGTTCTACGGTCGTGGAGCTGGCGGCGCCCCAACCGCAAGCGCAGTACTGGGGGATTTGATTGCTATTGCTCGCAATAAAACCAACGGTGGCGAAGGGCATGGCGAGAGTGATTACGCGGAAATTTCTATTGCACCTTTAGATAACGTGAAATCTCGTTACCTCATCAGGCTCGACGTCGCTGACAAACCAGGTGTTTTGGCGACCGTCGCCCAACTCTTTGCCTCCAATAGCGTCTCCATTGAGACCGTTCGCCAATCCGGACGTGGTGACAGCGCTGAACTTATTGTTGCAACACACTCTGCTCCAGAATCGTCACTGAAGAAAACTGTTGAGGCCTTAGCAAAGAGCGATGTGGTCAAGAAAGTAGAGAGCGTTTTGCATATAGAAAGTAGTTCTCGATGACGCCGCTGAGAAATCCATTTAAGAAAAAGGGCGCACATCAATGGCGAGGTGTGATTGAGGAATACCGCCATCGTCTTCCAGTCTCCAAGAAAACTCCGGTTGTCACATTATGCGAGGGCGGAACGCCGCTGATCTATGCCTGCGTTCTCTCTGAGATGTTGAACAATCAAGTGTGGTTGAAATTCGAAGGCGCAAATCCCACTGGCTCTTTCAAAGATCGCGGCATGACAATGGCGATCTCGAAAGCCGCAGAAGATGGTGCGCGCGCCGTGATTTGTGCGTCAACTGGAAACACAAGCGCTAGCGCTGCTGCTTATGCAACGAAAGCAGGAATGACCCCAGTTGTTCTCGTTCCCGAAGGCAAGATTGCAATGGGCAAACTTGCTCAAGCAATCGCACATGGCTCGAAGCTTCTCCAAGTTGATGGAAACTTTGATGACTGCTTGAACTTGGCGCGCGAACTCTCGGAGAAATATCCAGTCTCACTTGTGAATTCTGTTAATCCATTCCGAATCGAAGGTCAGAAAACTGGATCCTTTGAAGTTGTCGATGCACTTGGTTTTGCGCCCGATATTCATGCTCTTCCAGTTGGAAACGCTGGAAATATCACCGCGTACTGGAAGGGCTATAAAGAATACAAAAAAGATGGAATTTCGAATTCACTTCCACAAATGTGGGGCTTCCAAGCTGCGGGCGCTGCACCGATTGTTCTTGGCGAAGTTGTGAAGAACCCAGAGACGATTGCAACCGCAATTCGCATCGGAAACCCCGCGTCATGGTCACAAGCGGTTGATGCGCGCGATAGTTCTGGTGGCGTGATTGATTCAGTTACCGATGAAGAGATCTTGAGCGCATATCGACTTGTTGCCGCGAAAGAGGGAGTCTTTGTCGAACCTTCAAGCGCAGCGGGTATCGCAGGATTGATTAAATACAAGGCGCAAGGAAAATTGCCGAAGGATAAGAAGATTGTCATCACGGTTACTGGAAATGGTTTGAAAGATGTCCAATGGGTGCTCGATGGCGCAGATAAACCAACTGTGATTCCAGTAGATGTACGTAAAGCAGCCGAAGTGATTGGCTTGGCGTAGAAATGTCACGCGGATTCAAAGATCGTCTCACTTACAAAGCAACTCCCATTCAAGTTCAAGTACCAGCCAGTGCCGCAAACCTTGGACCAGGTTTTGATGCGCTAGCGCTCGCATTGGAGTTGCGCGATATTTATGTGGCGCAGATTCTGGATGAAGAGGGATTTGATGTTGATGTAACAGGTGAAGGCGCGGATGAAGTGAAGAAAGATGGAAAGCATCTTGTCATCAAAGCGATGATGGCTGGTTTTGAATTCATGGGCGGAAAACCACGAGGCATTGCACTACGCGCGCTTAATGCGATTCCACATGGACGTGGACTTGGATCATCGGCCGCCGCAATCGTTGGTGGATTGTCGCTAGCTCGTGGACTTGTTCTTTCCGGCAATAACTTAATGAGCGATGATGACTTGATTGCACTCGCAACCGATATGGAAGGCCATCCAGATAACATCGCCGCTGCCGCACTTGGTGGTGCGACTATCTCGTGGATGGAAGACCGAGCCAGCGTTGCTACCGGATGTGCCTCACGATTCTCTGTTGATCCCTCGGTGCGTGCGCTTGTTTTCTTGCCACACACTCAACTTTCGACTGGCAAAGCTCGTCGCATGTTGCCGGAAACAGTTCCGCACAAGGATGCCGCAATCAATGCAGGTCGAGCAGCCCTTCTTGTTCATGCGCTCTCGGTTCGTCCTGAATTACTTTTCGCGGCCACCGAAGATCATCTCCACCAGGAATATCGCCGTGAGGCGATGCCACGTTCTGTTGATTTGGTTCGCAAACTTCGTGGCGCAGGAGTGGCGGCGATGATTTCTGGCGCTGGACCTTCAGTTTTAGTCCTTCACTCGGGCACGAACGCTGAACACGATGACATCGTGAAGAGCGCAGGGGAGCACTTCACTCCGATGGATCTCGAGGTGGCAACCACAGGCGCGACCGTCGCAAACGCTTGATTTCCGCGGTTCATCTGCCGATTTGTGCCTTTATTTAGGAGGCTGGTAGATTTCAGACTCGTTGGGCGGTATCTGAGCCCACAGTCTCTAAAGTAAAACCGCTCAAAAGTAACAAAGTTTGAAATCCCCATACGAATCAACACCACAAGACCTCGTGATAGGTCTGGAAAAGAAACATACATGGCAGAAACAAGCACACGTGCTCGGAGAGATTCTGGCGATCTATCTGCATTGCTCCTCCCTGAGTTAAGAAAAATTGCAACAAACCTTGGTATCGAAGGCGCTAGCGACATGAAGAAGCCAGATCTCGTTACTGCAATCACCGATCTCCAAGCGGCAAATCGCGAAGCCGCAAAGGCTGAACGCGAAGCTCGTCGCGCTGCACGTAACCAACGTCGCCAACGCGGTAATGACAATCAGAATTCAAATAGCGATGACTCCGATAGCGATGAGTCGTCAGATAACGATGATGAAGATTCGGACGCACCTTCTTCCAACGCGCCAAGCTCAAACGAGCCAAGTGATTCGCGTGGAGATCGTGGCTTCGATCGCAATGATCGAAATGATCGAAACGACCGTGAATGGCGACGCGATCGCCATCGTGATCGCAATCGTGGGCGCGACAGAGATCGTGGTGGACGCGAACGCGAAATCGTCCTCGCTGAAGATGATGTTCTTCTTCCAGTTGGTGGATTGCTCGACATTCTCGATAACTATGCATTTCTCCGTACTGGTGGATATCTGCCCGGCCCGAACGATGTCTACGTTTCCCTCCAACAAGTACGTCGTTATGGACTTCGCAAAGGTGATGTCGTTACTGGTCAAGTACGCCAGCCTCGTGAAGGAGAACGACGCGAGAAATTCAATGCTCTCGTCCGCCTCGACACCATCAATGGAATGGATCCGGAAACTTCGCGCGATCGCGTGGAATTCTCCAAGTTAGTTCCGTTGTATCCGCAAGAGCGTTTGAGACTTGAGACCCAACCAAATGTTTTGACCACTCGTGTCATTGATTTGATCGCACCGATTGGTAAGGGCCAGCGTGGACTTATCGTTTCGCCGCCAAAAGCCGGTAAGACGATGGTGCTCCAAGCAATTGCAAACGCAATCACCACCAATAATCCTGAATGTCACTTGATGGTCGTTCTCGTTGATGAGCGTCCAGAAGAAGTGACAGACATGCAACGTTCGGTCAAGGGTGAAGTTATTGCCTCCACTTTTGATCGTCCGGCAGATGACCACACCACAGTCGCTGAACTTGCGATTGAACGTGCAAAGCGTCTCGTCGAACTTGGACATGATGTCGTCGTTCTACTCGACTCCATCACCCGTCTTGGTCGCGCATACAACATCGCAGCTCCAGCATCAGGTCGCATTCTCTCGGGTGGTGTTGATTCAGCTGCGTTGTATCCACCAAAGAAGTTCTTCGGTGCCGCGCGTAATATCGAAGATGGCGGGTCACTCACAATTCTTGCAACTGCTCTCGTTGAAACTGGATCGAAGATGGATGAAGTTATCTTCGAAGAGTTCAAGGGAACTGGAAATATGGAATTGAAGCTTGATCGCAAGTTTGCGGATAAGCGAATCTTCCCAGCGGTCGATGTTGATGCATCGGGTACTCGAAAAGAAGAAATTCTTATGGGACCAGAAGAACTTAATATTGTTTGGAAACTTCGCCGTGTTCTTCACGCGTTGGATTCTCAGCAAGCACTTGAGCTATTGCTCGAGAAGATGAAGGGCACAAAGTCCAACGTCGAGTTCTTGATGCAGGTTCAGAAGACCACGGTCGGACCTGACCAATCACCGAAGGGTGAATAACCCCGCATAAAGAGCGGGCGATTAGCCTAGAAGCTGGGTCGATAGGTAATCTTTCGCCCTGTTCTTTAGGGCTGGTTCACCGGACGAGTTCACCGAATTCATCGGACCCAGCACGACACCAAGGAGTAAGCAATGAAGAAAGATATTCATCCTGAATATAAGGAGACCACAGTTACTTGTGGCTGCGGCGAGAGCTTTAAGACTCGCTCCACAATCCCAGCTGGATCACTCTTCGTAGAAGTTTGCTCCGTCTGTCACCCGTTCTACACCGGCAAGCAGCGCATCCTTGATACTGGTGGACGCGTAGCTAAGTTCGAAGAGCGTTTCAAGAAACAACAGACTAAGAAGTAGCTTTCCTACTCGAGACCGTTGCTCTCTGCTTTCGCAGGGGCGCGGTCTTTTGTATTTTCCAAAGCAGTTGATTGTCCGAAGTTATGAAAGGAGTGAATGAGATGGCCGATAAGAACAATCGTTTTGCAACGATGCCAGACATCTTAAAAGAGTACGAAGTACTGGAAGCCCAAATGGCAGATCCTTCAATTCACTCTGATCAAGGAAAAGCGCGCCAACTTGGCAAACGTTATGCCCAACTCGGACCGGTAATTGCAGGCTATCGCGCATACAAGAAATGCGAAGACGATTTAGCTGCCGCAAAAGAGCTTGCCGAAATGGATGAAACTTTCGCCTCCGAGATTCCAGCGCTTGAGAGCGCTCTTGATAAGGCTGCCGAGACGTTAGAAGAGTTGCTCTTGCCGCGCGACCCGAATGATGATCGCGACGTTATTCTGGAAATCAAAGCTGGCGCTGGTGGCGAAGAATCTGCGCTCTTTGCTGGAGATTTACTACGAATGTATTTGCGGTACGCAGAAAAACAGGGTTGGAAGACTGAAATCATCGATGCCACTGAAAGTGATCTCGGGGGATACAAAGACATCTCGGTCGCTGTGAAATCGCGTGGAACGCCCGAAGCGGGTCGCGCCCCATTCGCAAAGTTGAAATTTGAAGGCGGAGTCCATCGCGTCCAGCGCGTTCCAGAAACGGAATCACAAGGCCGTATTCACACTTCCGCTGCTGGAGTTCTAGTCCTTCCAGAAGCAGAAGAGATTGATGTGCAAGTCAATATGAATGAACTACGTATCGATGTGTATCGATCTTCTGGCCCGGGTGGTCAGAGCGTTAATACGACCGACTCAGCCGTGCGCATCACTCACCTTCCAACTGGAATTGTGGTGTCATGCCAAAACGAAAAGAGCCAACTTCAGAATAAAGAATCGGCGCTGCGTATCTTGCGCGCGCGACTTCTTGCAGCTGCACAGGAAGCGGCCGATGCGGAAGCTTCAGCAACTCGTAAGAGCCAGGTTCGTACCGTTGATCGGTCCGAACGTATTCGTACCTATAACTTTCCAGAAAATCGCTTGAGTGATCATCGAGTTAATTTCAAGGCGAATAATCTCGATGCAGTTCTGAATGGCGAACTTGATGATGTCATCAATTCTCTACTTGAGGCTGATAAAGCAGAGAAGCTCGCAGCCGCCGAAGCATAAGAAAATGACCATGGCGCAATCGATTCCAAGCATCAAAGAAGCTTTGCAGAGCGCTCGTCAGCGATGTGAAAGCGTTGGTATTGATCGGATTGATTGCGAATTAATTCTCGCTCATGTCCTTGGTGTCGAAAGAATGGAACTTCATTCCCGTCAATTTCAACTTTCGCTTGAACAATATGAGTTGTTTGAAGAATTGATTTCGACTCGCGTGACCGGAACTCCCACGCAATATCTGATTGGTGAAGCGCCGTTTCGTTATCTGACTTTCTCAGTAGGACCGGGCGTACTCATTCCGCGACCCGAGACCGAATTGCTCGTCGAGGCAGCAATGGTTGAGATCGAACGATTGAAAGCATCGCTACATGCCAATTCGCAAGCGGTAAGCATCGTCGATCTCGGGGCTGGCTCTGGCGCGATTGCGATTTCAATAGCCCATGAAGCGCGTCGGCGGTCGCTTCCCGTGCAAGTAGTAGCGGTAGAGAAGTCAGCTGAGGCGCTCGAATGGCTAAGGAAAAACATTGCTCGGCACGACGTTGATGTACGTGTTATTCATAGCGATGTCAGCGATGCGCTGATTGATGTGAAATGTGACATCGTGGTCGCAAATCCACCTTACGTTCCCAATGAAGCAACTCTCCCGAAGCTGGTGACTGAAAACGAACCTAGCGTTGCGCTCTTTGGTGGATCAAGAGACGGTTTAGAAGTACCAGAACTTTTTATCGCTGCTGCGACCAGACTATTAAAACCAGGCGGTCTGCTCGTACTCGAACATTTCGAAGCACAATCTCAAGCTCTTGAGCAGATTCTTATCCATGACTACGCTGATATTTCTCATTACACCGATCTCAACCAACGCCCACGATGGTTGACTGCACGTCGAAAGGAGCGCTGATGGGAGAACGACTTTCTCTCACCGATGGCTCAATTGACCACGCGGAATTGGTTGAGCGCGCAGTTGCCGCACTTCGCGATGGTCGAATGATCATTGCACCGCTCGAGCATGCATACGTATTTGTTGTTGACGCTTTTAACCATGCGGCGGTCAAGAAGATTCATATCCTGCGGCAAGATCCACGCGGAACTGCAGCGCAAGTTCTGGTGGGAGATATTCCAACTGTCAAAGGAATCACATTGGAGTTTGGTCCAACCACCACATCACTATGCGAGAAATTCTGGCCCGGTTTGTTAACGGTGAATATCGCACCTGCTCGTGGTTTGGTTTGGGATCTCGGTGATGAACGAACGTTAGAAGAAATTGCAGTTCGCGTACCATCTGCGGACTTTCTTCGTGATGTTGCAATTGCTTCAGGACCACTTGCTATTGCTTCCGCAACTCTTGCTGGGCGCCCTGCCGCGCGTAAATCATCCTTCTTTCCATGCCTCGATAGCGATTACGCGGCAATCTTTGATGCTGGGGAATTCCAGAAGGTCCAACGTCGACCGTGATTTCCGTCAAAGATGATGGCATCTTCTTGCGGCGCCAAGGAGCAATCTCACTCGCCGATTTACGCTCTATTACGCCCAATATCGCCGTACCCGCCTAGGATTTCGGCTATGTCCGAGACCTTCTTTGGCCCTGATTTCACACAACTCCAAGAACAAGATCCAGAGATCGCCTCTGTTGTCATCTCAGAGTTAGAACGTCAGCGTAAAAGCCTGCAACTTATCGCAAGCGAGAACTTCACATCGCCTGCGGTGCTCGCAACGCTGGGCTCAACCCTCTCCAATAAATATGCTGAAGGGTATCCAGGCAAGCGTTACTACGGAGGTTGCGAGGAAGTAGATAAAGTTGAAGTAATTGGAATTGCTCGTGCGAAAGAGTTATTCGGTGCAGAACATGCGAACTTACAGCCACACTCTGGAGCAAGTGCAAATGTCGCGGTGTATCAAGCATTCACCAAGCCAGGAGATACCGTTCTTGCGATGTCCTTGCCACATGGCGGACACCTCACTCATGGTTCAAAAGTAAATTTCTCTGGCAAGTGGTTTAACGTCGAGTCATACGGTGTGCGTCAAGACAATGAATTAATTGATTACGACGAACTTCGCGATATCGCAAAACGTGTCAAACCAAAGATGATTTGTTCGGGCGCACTGCTTATCCAAGCCTGATTGATTTTAAGTTGATCCGCGAGATCTGTGATGAAGTTGGAGCGATCATGTGGGTCGATGCTGCGCACTTCATTGGCCTTGTTGCCGGAAAGGCGATTCCTTCACCCGTGCCATATGCCGATGTCGTTTCATTCACGACACATAAAGTTCTTCGCGGTCCACGTGGCGGAATGATCCTTTCGAAAGCTGCCCATGCTGCTGCAATTGATAAAGCAGTATTCCCAGGTATGCAGGGCGGCCCCATCATGAGCGCAGTCGCAGGAAAGGCTGTAGCTCTCAAGGAATGCGCGACTCAGGATTACCAGGATTACGCCAAGAAAGTCATCGTTAATGCGAAAGCGCTTGCTACGGCATTGGAAAAAGAGGGAATGCGAGCAGTTTCTGGCGGAACCGAGACTCATCTAGCGTTAATTGATATTCGCAGCACTGGCGTGAATGGAAAAGTAGCTGATGAACGTTGCGGTCGGGCCGGAATTTCGCTCAATAAGAATGCGATTCCTTACGATCCGGAGACTCCAGCTGTCACAAGTGGAATTCGAGTTGGCACTCCCGCGACCACAACTCAAGGAATGGGCGTCGCTGAAATGTCGACGATTGCTTCGTTGATTGCGCGAGCGATTCGTGACGGAGAAGATGATGCAAAAGCAGCGGCAATTCGCAACGAGGTCTATTCCTTGACCGCGAAGTTTCCTGTCTATCCGCGGTAATTCACAGTAATGCGCGAGTACCTACTCACTCTCGTCATCGCAGCAGCGTTGACATACATGTTGACTCCACTCATTCGAAATCTCGCGCTCCGAAATAAAGCGGTTGCACATGTTCGCGATCGCGATATTCATACTGAAACAACGCCACGGTGGGGAGGTGTCGCCATGTGGGTATCCATGGCCATAACTCTGGTCATGGTCAACAGTTTGGAATTGGTCGGGAAGGCTTATAGTCGCGAGTTACTTGGAATCTTTCTTGCCGCGACTTTCGTTCTTTTCCTTGGAATGCTTGATGATCGTTTCGAACTCGATGCGGTCACCAAACTTGCCGGTCAAGGTCTCGCTGCTGGCATTCTCTTACTCTTTGGAATACAAATTCTCTGGTTACCTATCGATGGAATCATCGTCTTGCCGACAAATATCGGACAACTTCTCACGGTTCTCGTAGTGATTGTGATCATCAACGCAGTCAATTTCGTCGACGGCCTTGATGGACTTGCTGCTGGCATCGTGGCAATCTCGGCCGCCTCATTCTTTGGCTTCTCCTATTTATTGGCAGTAGAGAATGGTTTTAGCCGCGCTGGCGCTCCTTCATTAGTAACGGCAATTGTGATCGGAACATGCATTGGATTTTTACCTCACAACATCCATCCGGCGCGCATTTTTATGGGGGATTCAGGTTCGATGTTTTTGGGATTAGTGCTGGCAGCTGCGGCCATAACTTTGATGGGACAAATCGATGCAAATGCAGTCTTCTCAGAAAATATTGGACCTGCGGCGCTACCTCTCTTGTTGCCGTTTGCAGTTCTTGCCATCCCGCTCTTCGATTTTCTCTCGGCAGTATTTCGTCGCATAAGAAGAGGAAGGTCGCCCTTTGCGCCGGATAAGGAGCATCTGCATCACAAATTGATGTCATGGGGAAATACTCAAGAACGCACAAGTGTGATTCTTTATTTTCTTACAGCTACATTGGCTTTGCCAGCGATGCTCTCCGCATTCATTCCATTGTGGGGCGCGATTATTGTCGGATGCGTGCTTCTATTCCTCACGGCATTACTTACGAATCGAAAAACAAAAGTTGGCATTTGATGGAGATTGCTGAATCAAACAAAGCAATGTGGCGCGGAGCTTTGATTCCTTCCATTGCAGTAAGTGTTCTTGCGATCATCACGGCAACTGCGCTGCGCGGTCTTTCGGGTTTTTGGGGAAGTGCGCTTTCAGCGCTCACCGTCGTCATTTTTTTCTCTGTTTCTTTACTTGTAGCGAGATTAACGAAGAGCGCTGATCCGATTGCGACTATGGCGCTGGCGATGTTCTCGTACTTCACCAAGTTACTGTTGATCGCTGGATTCTTACTTCTCGTTACCCGCCTCACCAATGAATCTGATGTTGACCGCACAAGTTTTGGTGTAAGCGCTCTCGCGATCTCCATAAGCTGGTTGGCTGGGGAAGTGAGGGCTTTCTTCAAACTTCGATTACAGTTACCCTTGCCGGAAGCCACACGAGAGAAGAAGGAGGTCCTGTAATGAGCGAAAACTTGCCCAAAGGTCCAAGTGAAGACAACGCTTTCTGGACCATCTTTGGGTACATGCTCTCGGGGCTCTTGATCTGGGGCGGCATAGGTTGGGGCTTGGATAACTGGCTGGGGACTGGCTATTTCCTTCTTGGCGGACTCCTTCTTGGTATGGGTTCGGCCCTCTATTTGATCTGGCTCCGGTTCGGCCGCAAGTAACTGACCTAACGTAGATTCCCCTTTTTCGATTTCTCATGGATACGCCCTAACCCATAGGGTTACGCCGTCTTTCCCCGCTCGATACGTTCGTCAGACTTCGCAAAGCTAGGCGCTCTCGAAGTCGATCTCAAGGAGTTGTGGTGTTCGTTAGTAACGCAACGAAGCTGTTTGAGGCGAAGGATGAAGGATTCAATCCTCCCGACGCTGGAGACTTCAACCTCCCTCCATTTATTGACGGTAATGAATTCGCGACAAAACCCATTCTTCTCGTTTTTCTCTCGGTAGTTCTTATCTCCGTTTTCTTCATTCTCTCCTCGCGTAAAGCTGCGATCGTTCCATCAAAACTTCAGTTTGCTGGGGAATCGGTATACGCATTCGTTCGAAACGACCTTGGTCGAGAAGTTATCGGACACGAGTTCATGCGCTTCGTGCCATATCTATTTACCCTCTTCACATTCATCTTGGTCAACAACATCTTCGGCATCGTTCCACTCATTCAGTTCCCGACGATGTCTCGAATCTCATTTCCATATGTGTTGGCAGCGTTCACATTTTTCATCTTCCATTACGTCGGAATTCGTAAACAAGGTTTGGTGAAGTACCTCAAGGAGATCATGTTCCTTCCAGGTATCCCAAAACCTGCGTACATCTTGATTACACCTTTGGAATTGGCAACATATTTCATCGTTCGTCCGATGACATTAAGTCTTCGTCTCTTTGCAAATATGTTTGCTGGTCACTTGCTCTTGTTGGTGTTCATCCTTGGTGGCGAACATCTTCTTCAGGGCGTTATTGGCCTCAAACTCGTGAGCCCGTTCTCTTTCGTGATTGGTATCGCTCTCACATTCTTTGAGTTTATGGTGCAGTGCCTCCAGGCCTACATCTTCACTCTCTTGACGGCGCTATACATCGCAGGAGCGCTCGCAGACGAGCACTAGCAAGGTTTACTCACGATAACGCTCGGTTATCGTGTAGCTAAAA
>RFMK01000170.1 GCA_009927705.1 Actinomycetota bacterium
AGTGAACGGGAAAAAGGAAGGGCGAATTCGTGTAGTGACGCCTGGTCCAAACATTTTGGCGGCAAAATGGTCGAGTGTTCCTTTCAAGTGAGCCATGGTGATTCCTTTATCAATCACAAGACCTTCCACTTGATTAAAGACTGGAGTATGAGTCGCATCCAATTCATCGGCTCGATACGTACGTCCTGGACAAATGACATAAATTGGAGGTTCGTTTTCGAGCATCGTACGAATTTGCACTGGCGAAGTATGTGTGCGCATTACTAATCCAGAACTGAGCGGTTCGATGAAGAAAGTGTCTTGCATGGTTCGTGCTGGATGATCGGCAGGTATGTTGAGTGCATCGAAATTCAGCCAGGACGATTCCAGCTCCGGGCCTTCTTGAACCGTGTAACCCATCCCAACAAAAAGGTCAGAAATTTCGTGAGAGAGAATTGTGAGCGGGTGTAGCGCTCCACGCGGATTGCGATTTGTTGGCAGAGTGACATCGACTCGTTCTTCAATCAATACTTTGCTGTCGCGCTCTGCGGTTAGAAGTTTTTCCTGATCATCAAAAGCCTGATTGATATTGGCGCGCGCAGTTCCGATTACTTTCCCCATGGCCGCGCGATCTTCGACTGGGAGTTGCCCTAGACCTTGATTCAAACGGGCAATGGGAGATCGATCGCCAACATGCGCAATCTTTACTTCGCGTAGTTGATCAAGCGAGGAAGCGGCTGTGATTGCAGCAATGGCTTCGCTTTTGATGCGATCTACTTCAGCGTTATCTAACGACACTGTGGGATTCTACTAATGCAAGCCAGGGATTCGTGGTTATTTTCGCGCGGTCGAGACCGCATACATCACGACAGAAGCCGCTGTGGCAAGGTTCAGGCTCTCAGCCTTCCCATGAATCGGAATAGATACTTGCTTTGCAGCGAGATTATTCGGAATCCCCCGAGCCTCATTACCAAAGATCCAAATAGCCCGACTCGATGCTGATTCGCGCGCAACATCAAGTAGGTCATGCGCGGCGGCCGCCTCCGTAGCGAAAAGTTCGCACTTTCCATTTGCTGCAGCTGCCGTAAGTGAATCTAGGGAGACATCCTCAACAATGGGTATATGCCAATGCGAACCTGCACTTGAGCGGACAACTTTAGGGCTATAGGCATCTACGCTCTCATCAGAAAAGAAAATTCCATCGAAACCAAATGCATCAGCTGCGCGAATGATTGTGCCTGCATTTCCGGGATCTTGTATCTGCCAGAAATAGGCAAATTTCGAATTCGGCGAAGATTGAGAGATTACGGTCGAGATATCTCGTCGTGGAATCTTGGCAACGGCAAGCAATCCTTGCGGAGTTACTGTATCCGTCATTGCTTTCATGACTTCAGGACTCACATCATGAATATCAAAAATCCCGAGTGGAACTTCACTGAGCTTATGCCGACCCTCTTCTGTGAGATAGAGAGCGGTTACATCGGTTGGCGAACAGCTCAAAAGTTCGCGAATATTTTGCAGACTCTCAACAACATATGTTCCTGTTTCGCGCCGAGCTTTATTTCCGCGTGAACCTAAAAGAGCCTTCACTGCCTCGACGTGAGGCGAATGAAGGCTCGTAATCATCGCTGTGGGCGAAGACTTTAGGAAACTTTTACGTTTTTGCGTGCGACTTCTACAAGGGCGGTGAAGGCGACTGGATCATTGGTGGCGAGATCGGAGAGAACTCGACGATCAACTTCTACGCCAGCGGCTTTCAAACCTTGGATGAAACGGTTGTAGGTCATTCCGTTTGCCCGTGTTGCAGCGTTGATACGTGTGATCCAGAGTTGGCGGAAGTCACCCTTCTTATCTTTGCGGTCATTGAACGCATAGACGAGTGAGTGAGTTACCTGCTCCTTAGCTTTTGTGAAAAGGCGTGAACGTTGACCGCGATAACCGCTGGCCCGCTCAAGGGTTGTGCGACGCTTCTTTGCTGCGTGAACACCACGTTTTACTCTAGCCATGATCTATCCCCTTACTTCATTCCAAGCAGACGCTTGGCCGAGAACGTATTACGGTCATTTGCAGTCTGATCTTTTGAGAGTCGACGTGTGAGACGTGAAGATTTGCGCTCAAGGAGGTGGCGCTTGCCAGCGCGCTCGTGCACGATCTTTCCGCTTCCGGTAACGCGGAAGGTTTTCTTCGCGCCACTATGTGTCTTCATCTTTGGCATTTCTTTCCTCCTGTGGTTGTGCGGTTGAACTAGTTCTTCTCTTCAGCCTTCTCCTTGGCAGCGCGGGCGCGCTTTGCTTCGGCGAGTGCTTCGCTCTTCTTCTTGACCGGTCCAAGTACCATTGTCATGCTTCGACCTTCTCGTTTTGGAGCGAACTCAACGAACCCAGTAGTTGCAACATCTTCGGCAAGGCGTTGCAATAACTTGAAGCCCATTTCTGGCCTGGTTTGTTCACGACCTTTGAACTGAACAGTTACCTTCACTTTGTCCCCACCGAGTAAGAACTTCTCAATATGGTTCTTCTTCGTTTCGTAATCATGGTTCTCGATCTTCAAACCCATTCGAATCTCTTTGACCACAATGTGGGTCTGATTCTGTCGAGCCTCTCGCGCCTTCTGAGCGATTTCGTATTTGTACTTTCCGAAATCCATAATCTTGCAGACTGGTGGATTTGCTTCTGGTGCAATCTCGACTAGGTCAAGACCAATCTCGTCAGCCATCCGCAACGCTTGATCAATTGCTACGACTCCGACTTGCTCACCTGAAGCACCAATCAAGCGGATTTCTGGAACGCGAATCCGATCGTTGATACGTGGTTCTGCTGTGCTGATAACTCTTCCTTTCAATGAACATCAAGGGAGAGCCGCGCGAAAACGAAAGGCCGTAGCGGCCATCTGTCTTGACCATCTCACATCGAGGTGAGGTAGGTGGGAGCGGCTAGCTCCACTTCATGTTGGTCGTATGACCAAGGCCTTAAGAGTACCGAGGATGGTGGCCCGCTCAAAATCGAGGCCAAAGTGCGCATATATGAGGGCGCACCTAGGCTTGAGGTATGAGTAAAGAGCGCATTTGGAATCGATCAAAGAATCAATCAGATGAATTCCAAAGCATTACTGAAGCTGGCTCTGCGCTCTCCGATGACCTTCCAGGTCGTCAACGTAAGTACTTCTTCTCCATGATGATCCGTACCGCCTGCTTTCTTCTCGCTGTCTTCACGCCGAGTCCCTACCGGTGGTTCTTTTTAACTGGAGCCATCACGCTTCCATACATTTCGGTCATCGTTGCAAATGGCGGACGCGAGACTATTCGTGGTCAGGCTACATTACTTCGTAATAAACAAAAGGAAATCGAATAACTCTAGACTGGTCGTAATGCGTCGCTTCATTGCAGTTACCACTCTCGCCATCGGCTTGATATTTGGTTGTGTCCAAGGTG
>RFMK01000057.1 GCA_009927705.1 Actinomycetota bacterium
GAGGCTCTGGCCAGAAGCTGTCGCAATCGCCACACCCTTAGCAAGACGTAAGCGGATTTCTTCTCCCGCGGCAAGAGATGCAGGGTCGGTAACAATGGAGCCATTCTTCTTCTGGACCACGGAATAACCGCGATCCAAGGTGGCTTGAGGCGAGAGCGTCCTTACGCGCGCGGCGATATGTGCAACTTCGTCATAAGCGCGCAGCAATCGCGAATTCATGCTCATCCATGAACGATTGGTGAAACCGCGGATGATCTCTTCGCGAGATGTGACCATAACAAGCGGATCTTTCATAACCGGTCGTTGAATCAAATTTACAATCTTGGTCATTTCCAAGACGACCATGTCATTGATTTTGCGATCTGCGCGTTCTCGTAAGTTCTTGATCTTGGTCTGTTCTTCTTGAAAGTCAGGAACGACGCGCTTTGCGGCATCGGTTGGGGTTGAGGCGCGCAAATCGGCGACGAGATCGAGAAGCGGAGTGTCTTGCTCGTGACCAATGGCGCTAACAATTGGTTTCGTACATGCGGCCGCCAAACGCACGAGGCCTTCATCAGAGAAGGGAAGGAGATCTTCAAAAGAGCCACCGCCACGAGTAATGATGATGACATCGACTTCCGGATCGGCATCAAGTTCGCGGAGAGCAGCAGAAACTTGGATTACCGCCTCGGCTCCTTGGACGGCTACTTCACGAGTTTCAAATCGAACGGAGGGCCAACGTCGTCGAGCATTCTCCTTCACATCTTTTTCTGCGGCGCTCGCGCGGCCACAAATCAAACCGATTTTGTTGGGAAGAAATGGCAGCGGCTTCTTTCGCTCGGTGGCAAAAAGTCCTTCAGCGGCGAGTACTTTCTTCAGCGCTTCAAGTCGAGCCAGTAATTCACCTACTCCAACTTGGCGAATCTCTTTTGCATTAAGCGATAAGCGACCGGTGGGAGTGTAGAAATTAACTTTCGAGTTAATAACAACGCGAGCGTTTTCAGTCAGCGGCGCAACAGCTTTGAAAACTCCGCGCGGACAGGTGACTTCGAGATACATATCAACGCTTGGATCACGTAAACGCATATAAACCATGCCTGATCCGGCGCGATCATTGAGTTGTGCGATCTCACCTTCGACCCAGATTTGTCCAAGTCGATTGATGTAATCGCTAATAGCTTCCGAAACAACGCGGACTGGGACGGGCTTATCGCTTGAAGTTTCGAGCACGGCGTAATGCTAATAGGATGGCGACATGGCCAAACGAGTCCTTCTTGCGGCGCCGCGCGGATATTGCGCTGGCGTGGATCGCGCAGTTGTGACGGTCGAAAAGGCCCTGGATTTGTATGGCGCACCGGTTTATGTCCGTAAGCAGATCGTCCACAACGTTCATGTTGTGTCCTCTCTGGAGAAGAAGGGAGCAATCTTCGTTGATGAAACTGATCAAGTTCCCGAAGGTTCCACCGTTATTTTCTCCGCACATGGCGTATCACCGAAAGTTCACGAACAAGCAGCTGCACGAAATTTGAAGACAATTGATGCGACCTGTCCGCTTGTGACGAAAGTCCATCAAGAAGCGCGACGTTTTGCCGCTGATGACTTACAGATCTTGCTCATCGGCCATGAAGGACATGAAGAAGTCGAAGGCACGGCCGGAGAAGCCCCTGACCATGTGCAGCTCGTTGATGGACTCGATGGCGCCCGCAATGTAGAGATCGATCCGAACCGTCCAGTTGCCTGGCTCTCCCAAACAACGTTGAGTGTTGATGAAACTCTGGAAGCAGTCGGCATCTTGAAGAATCGCTTCCCACAATTACAAGATCCACCGTCAGATGACATCTGTTATGCCACCCAGAATCGTCAGGTCGCAATCAAGCAGATTGCACCACAAGCGGATTTGGTTCTCGTTGTTGGCTCAAAGAACTCTTCAAACTCGGTGCGACTTGTGGAAGTTGCTTTGGAATATGGCGCAAAAGCTGGCTATCTCATTGACTATGCAAGCGAAGTCAAAGATGAGTGGTTTGAAGGCGTTGAAACGATTGGTGTTTCAAGTGGCGCATCAGTCCCTGAGTTACTTGTGAAAGATCTCTTGGAGAATTTAGCTCAACGAGGTTATGGCGATGTTGAGACTGTGACTGCGATGGAAGAACATCTGCTCTTCGCTATTCCGCCAGAGCTACGTAAAGATCTACGCGCTGCGGGCAAGTAACTTTTTCTGCTCCTTGAAGTAGTACCACCAACCAAAGAGCGCTCCCGAAAGCAAGAACGGGGCGACGCTAGCAAGGCCAGAAACCAGATCAATTCCAAATCGAGTGATGCTCAAGGAGAATCCACCAACTGTAGGAAGCAAAATAATTGCAGCAGCGGCAAATGCAAGAGGTGGATTAACTACTGCAACATAGGTCGTTCCGGGGCGACCATAAATCAGCGCACCGTAATAGGAAGCCCAGATGGCAAAGCCAGTGAGAAATCCGACGTTTGAGCGGAAGAAGATTTCGATTACAGATACAAATGCAATGAGGAGGAATTGCAGAATGACGATACCTGGCTTGGTAAGACCAGCGCCTTTGATGGGGTTTTTGATTGGAGGCTGAGGAAGGTTACTTGTCATCGCTATCGCTTTCGTCGAGATCATCATCGCCATCGAAGAGATCTGGAGTAGTTAATTCTTTCGGAGAAATCTGACGGACTTCATCATCGACATCCTCAAGAGCTTTAAGTTTGCTCGAGGAAGGAGCGCCAAGCTTGACCATCTTTCGGGCAGGCTTGATTACGTTCTCTTCTGCGCTCTTAATCAGATCGTTGAAGGCGCGTTCGGTCGATTTAATGCGATCACCTAATGTTTCGATCTTTCCGTGGACTTTGCCAATTCGCTTGAGGAGTTCGCCTGCAAGATCTTGAATTTCTTGGGCATTACGGGCGAGTTCGGATCGGCCAAATACATATGCAACGGTCCGCAAAAGCGCCATCATCGTGGTGGGAGTAGCGATGGTGACATTCTTTTCAAATGCTTTATGGAGGAGTTGGGGTTCGACATCGAGGGCTTCGCTCAGGATTGATTCAAAAGGAGCGAAGAGAACGACGTAATCAGGGGAGTTTCCAGTCTCTTGGTATCCACGTTTTGCGAGCGCGTTAACGTGGCCAAGTAAGTCTTTCGCGTGAAGTTGCATCAATCGCGAACGTTCTGCAGGATCTTTCTCAACAACAGCTTCGAGAAAGCGATCAAACGGAAACTTTGAGTCGATGAAGATTTCACTTCCACCCGGGACTGCAATCTTGATATCGGGCTTAGAGATATCGGTGCCAGTAGTGCGGTAATCCTGTTTGAAGAAATGGACGTTTTCAACAAGCCCTGCGTTTTCGAGAAGTGTTTCAAGTTGGGCTTCGCCATATTTTCCGCGAGTTTGAGAGTTAGAAAGAGCGCCAGCAAGTTTTGTGGTCTCGCGCAACAAAGTTTCGTTTCCAAGTTTCATATTCTCAATCTGAGTGCGCATTTCAGATTCAGCGCGAGTGCGTTTCAATTCTGCTTCTTGGGCTTGGGTGGTGAGTTGGGTCATCCCAGTAGTAACGGCGCGGAGTTGTTCATTCAACGTCGTGAGTCGATTTTCTTCCTCACGCATCGCTTCGAGTTGTGTGTTCAAAAGCGCGACTTTCCCGCTCTCGGCCACAACTTTTTCGCGTTCTGCTTTAATTCGAAGAGCGCCGATGAGTAATCCAAGTGCCAGCCCAGCGATCAGGCCGATGATGAGGTATGTCGCACCGTTCATTCCCGTATCGTGGCAGGGCGCACTGACATTCACGGTTAGGCTCTACCCCTTGTGAGCCTCTCCATCGGAATCGTCGGTCTACCGAATGTCGGAAAGTCGACCCTCTTCAACGCCCTGACCAAGAACAATGTCCTGGCTGCCAATTACCCCTTCGCCACAATCGAACCAAATGTTGGCGTTGTAGGCGTCCCTGATCCCCGCCTTGAGGTGCTCGCCAAGATTTTTGGTTCGGAAAAAATCATTCCGGCCGCAGTCTCCTTCGTCGATATCGCAGGCATCGTCAAGGGCGCCTCAGAAGGTGCGGGCCTAGGAAATAAATTCCTTGCCAACATCCGCGAAAGCGATGCGATCTGCCAAGTTATCCGCGTCTTCAGCGATGGAGATGTAGTTCATGTTGATGGCCGCGTTGATCCCGCTAGCGATATCGAGACGATCAATACCGAATTACAACTTGCTGATCTACAAACCATCGAAAAGGCAATCCCGCGTATCGAAAAAGAGGCTCGCCAAAATAAAGAACGCGCTGCGGTATTGGATGCCGTGAAAGCTGCAGAAAAAGTTCT
>RFMK01000108.1 GCA_009927705.1 Actinomycetota bacterium
GGTGGGCGCTGAGGGTTTTGAACCCCCGACCTACTCGGTGTAAACGAGCCGCTCTACCGCTGAGCTAAGCGCCCTATCGAAATGCGTGCGCAGTCTATAACGAGGCTAGCGCAGTCTTGTAATCGGCAAGATTTCGCGCTTCGGCTGGGCTATTTACAACGGTCCAGCGCACGATTCCTTGCTTGTCGATCACAAATGTTCCGCGAAGCGCAAGACCACGCTCTGCGTTAAAAACTCCATATTTCTGTGCGGTTGCTCCATGTGGCCAGAAATCGGAGAGCAATGGAAATTGATAGCCCTCTTTTTCTGCGAATACTTTTTGTGTGAACATTGCATCGCAAGAAATTGCGAGAAGTTCGACATTTTCGTTTTGGAAGACTGAGAGATCATCGCGCAGTGCGCATAGTTCGCCGGTACATGTCCCAGTGAAAGCAAATGGGAAGAAGACGACAACAACGCTCTTCTTACCGCGGAATGAAGAAAGTGAGACTTTTTCTCCGAATTGATTCGGGAGTTCAAAATCTGGCGCTTCTTGACCAACTGAGATTGTCATTATTTCCGTCCACTCTTTCGGGCAACAAGTCGTGTTGCGGTCCAATCTTTAGAAGCTGGAATTGTTGAGGTGAGACTTAGTCCGGCAGTTTGTGCCGAATCTTGGATATCGCTCGGTTCGACATGTCCATCACGGCCAACTTTTGGAGTGAGTAACCAGATCGGACCAGTTTCTGAAAGATAAGTGAGGCAATCAACGAGCTCGTCGATTAAATCACCATCTTCTTCGCGCCACCATGTGATGACGGCGTCGACTACTTCTTGTGAATTTTCATCGAGAAGTTCAGAACCTGTGGTGGATACGATCTCTTTGCGGATTGATTCGTCGGAGTCATCACCGAAGCCGCGTTCAAGAACGAGAAAGCCACTTTGGATTCCCATACGGGATGCCAGTTGTCCTGGCCCCACCGGGGTACTCAATGCCTTCTCCTTAACTCTCACATACTGAAACGAGTAGGAGAAGTCCACACTTCCGAGGCGCATTACGCAACTCCGACCAGAGGCTTGCGCTGGTCAATCTCACACGCGCCGATTTCGCGCTTATCGCCTTGAGGCGGAAAGATAGCCCCCGTGAGTCAGAACGAGATTAACTCCCTCCAGGATGCCCACGTCGACCAGCTGGTCGATACCAATCCGGATGAGACCGCCGAATGGCACCAATCTCTCGACTCGTTAATCCAGCACGCCGGCCCTGCCCGCGCACGTTATTTGATGCTCTCGCTTTTCAAGAGAGCGCACGAGAAGAACATCAATCTTCCCAATCTCCGCGTCACCGATTACATGAACACGATTCCGCCAGAAAAAGAACCAAAGTTCCCAGGTGATGAATTTCTAGAACGACGCATCCGCGCGTACATTCGCTGGAATGCCGCGATCATGGTGCATCGCGCACAGCGACCTGGTGTTGGCGTAGGCGGACATATTTCTACTTTCGCTTCATCAGCCGCGTTGTATGAAGTTGGTTTCAACCATTTCTTCAAAGGTAAAGAGCATCCCGGTGGCGGAGATCAAATCTTTTTCCAAGGTCACGCCTCCCCCGGAATGTATGCACGTGCTTTTCTCGAAGGCCGTCTAAGCGAACATCAACTCGATGGTTTCCGCCAAGAACTTTCGCATTCAGGTGGCGGACTTTCTTCATATCCGCACCCGCGTTTGATGCCGGAGTTCTGGGAGTTTCCAACAGTGTCAATGGGACTTGGTCCTATCAATGCCGTGTACCAGGCGCGCTTCAATCGTTATCTACAGAATCGTAGAATCAAAGACACATCACAACAACAAGTCTGGGCATTCCTTGGCGATGGCGAGATGGATGAACCGGAAAGTGTTTCTGCTCTTACTCTTGCAGCGCGCGAGAATCTCGATAACTTAACTTTCGTTGTTAACTGTAACTTGCAGCGTCTTGATGGTCCTGTTCGCGGCAACGGAAAGATTATTCAAGAACTTGAAGCGCTCTTTACTGGCGCAGGTTGGAATGTCATCAAAGTGGTTTGGGGTCGCGAGTGGGATCCACTCTTCGCGATGGATAACGAGGGTGCACTTGTTGATTTGATGAATAAGACTCCGGATGGAGATTTCCAGACTTACAAAGCTGAAGATGGAAAGTTCGTCCGTGAAAACTTCTTTGGTCGCGATCCTCGGACCGCGTCTATGGTCGCAAACTGGAGCGATGACGATATCTGGAACCTTAAGCGCGGCGGGCATGACTATCAGAAGCTCTACGCTGCTTATCAATCAGCCATGAATCACAAGGGTCGCCCAACCGTGATCCTTGCGAAGACCATCAAGGGTTGGACTCTCGGTTCACATTTCGAAGGACGTAACGCTACGCACCAGATGAAGAAATTGAAGATGGATGATCTACAAGCGCTCCGGGATCGCCTCTATCTCGATATCCCAGATGAGAAACTTGACGAGAAATTGCCACCATATTTCCATCCTGGAAAAGAATCACCTGAATACCAGTACATGATGGAACGTAGAAGCTCACTCGGCGGATCTGTTCCACGCCGTCGCGCAATTTCGAAGCCACTTCCTCAACCAGAAGATTCGCACTTTGAAGTAACGCGCCGTGGATCTGGCCAGCAAGAAGTTGCGACCACGATGGCTTTCGTTCGTTTGCTGAAAGATCTCACCAAAGTAGAAGGCCTTGGACATCGCATCGTTCCAATCATTCCCGATGAAGCACGTACATTCGGAATGGATTCGCTCTTCCCAACCATGAAGATTTACTCGCCGCACGGCCAGCAATACACCGCTGTCGATCGTGAGTTGATGTTGTCTTATAAAGAATCGACTTCGGGCGTGATCCTTCATGAAGGAATCAATGAAGCAGGATCGACTGCATCATTCACAGCAGTCGGAACTTCATATTCAACTCATGATGAACCGATGATCCCGGTTTACATCTTCTACTCAATGTTCGGTTTCCAACGTACTGGTGATGCATTCTGGGCCGCCGCCGACCAGATGGCCCGTGGATTTGTCATGGGCGCCACGGCTGGACGAACCACATTGAATGGTGAAGGTTTGCAACATGAAGATGGACATTCTCAACTCTTAGCTTCAACAAATCCTGCTGTTGTTGCATACGACCCCGCGTATGCATTCGAAGTCGGACATATCGTGCGCGATGGTTTGAAGCGTATGTATGGCGAAAATAGCGAGAACATTTTCTATTACCTCACCGTCTACAACGAGCCATATGTCCAGCCAGAAGAGCCAGCAAACCTTGATGTAGAAGGCTTATTGAAGGGCGTTTATCTCTATTCCAAGAGCTCGAAGTCGGGTCGCAAGAAGCGTCGGGCAAATATCTTGGCATCCGGTGTCGCACTCAATTGGGCGCTCAAGGCTCAGAAACTCCTAGCCGAAGATTGGAAAGTTCAAGCAAATGTCTGGAGCGTTACTTCGTGGAACGAATTGCGCCGTAACGGCCTCGAAGTTGATCGCCATAATTTGTTGCATCCAACTGCAAAGAAGAAGGCGTACCTCACCGAGAAATTAGAAGGCTTTGATGGAAGCGTTCTTGCAGTAAGCGATTTCATGCGCACCGTGCAAGATCAAATTGCTCCATGGGTTCCTCAACCTTTCACTTCGCTTGGCACAGATGGTTTCGGACTATCGGATACCCGTGGCGCACTCCGTCGTCACTTTAAAGTTGATGCTGAGTCGATTGTTGTTGGAGTGCTTGCCCAACTTGCTAAGGAAGGAAAGATTTCGGCAAAAGTTGTGAAGAAAGCAATTGAGAAGTATCAACTCACCAGCGTTACTGCTGCAGATCCGGGAAATACTGAAGGAACTGGATGATCGGTCGCTTTCCTATCCTGGATATCTCCCCCGTTACACACTTCGGCGGAGAATTAATTGGTGCGAAAGCGATTCCAAATGAAGAGATTCCTGTCCAAGCGACGATTATTCGCGAGGGGCACGATGGTTTTGAAGCCCATGTAGTTCTTGTTGATCCTCGTGGGAAAGAAATCTCGCGAGTAGCTATGCGCGAGATCTGGCCGAAGAGCAATAGGTTTGAAGGGCGTATCCGACCCACCACTCAAGGTCTATGGAGTTTCTACATCGAAGTCATTGCCGAAAATCCGGGCGAATTCAAAAAAACTCTTTCTAGCTCTACCGAGAAATTTCCAATTAATGTGGAGTGCGAACGAGCACTTGTGGGGAGTTGGTACGAGTTCTTTCCACGCAGTGAAGGTGCGCTCAAAAACGCTGATGGATCAATTACTAGCGGAACTTTCAAGACGGCCGCCCAGCGCATCCCCGCAGTAGCCGAGATGGGTTTTGACGTTCTCTATATCCCGCCGATTCACCCAATCGGATACTCGCACCGTAAAGGAAAAAATAATTCTCTCGAGGCAAAACCCAGCGATCCAGGCGTTCCTTGGGGTATCGGAAACGTTAACGGTGGTCACGATGCAATAAATCCTGAACTTGGGACGATGAAGGATTTCGAAGACTTTCTCAAAGTTGCACGGAAAAACAAAATTGATGTGGCGCTTGATCTAGCGCTTCAATGTTCACCAGATCATCCGTGGGTGACGAGTAATCCTGAATGGTTTACAAAGCGCCCAGACGGAACCATCGCATATGCCGAGAATCCCCCGAAGAAATATCAAGATATCTATCCGATCAATTTTGATAATGACTATCTCGGACTCTTCAAGGAGATTCTCAGGATTGTCACGTTCTGGATTGATAAGGGCGTCTCGATCTTCCGCGTTGATAATCCGCACACCAAGCCCGTATATTTTTGGCAAGAACTCATTGCTGCGGTGAATTCAAAATATCCAGATGTGGTTTTCTTATCTGAAGCTTTCACCAATCCACCGATGATGCATTCACTTGGTAAAGCAGGATTCCAGCAGTCGTATACATATTTCACCTGGCGCGTAACAAAACATGAACTTGAAGAATACGGACGCGAAGTTGCACATGGAACATCAGCGTTCTTCCGACCAAATTTCTGGGTTAATACTCCGGATATCTTGCCTTTCCATCTTCAAAGCGGTAATCCTGCAGTCTTCGCACTTCGTGCAGTCCTTGCAGCCACCATGTCTCCGTCATGGGGAATGTATGCTGGTTACGAACTATACGAACACATTCCGATTGCAGAAGGTAAAGAGGAATATCGCGATAGCGAGAAGTATGAGATTAAAGTGCGCGACTGGAGTGGAGCTGCAAAGAAAGGTCTTACCTTGGCTCCTTTCATTACACAGCTCAACAAGATTCGCCGAGAAAACCTTGCGCTTCAGAGATTGCGGAATATTCACTTCCATCCCACCGATTCTGACCAGATCATCGCTTACTCAAAACGCGAAGGTAACAATCTGATTCTCGTTGTGGTTAATCTTGATGGTTTTCACGCTCACGAGACCACTGTTCATTGGGATATGTGGGCCCTTGGATTTGAAAATGATCACTTCCAAGTCACTGATTTAATCGATAACTCTCTCTACAACTGGAGCCGTGACACTTTTGTGCGCCTTGATCCTGCCCGTCCTTACGGGAAAGTCGCTCATATCGCTCGAGTCCAAGTTAAGTAAAGTTCGCACATGCGCGACTTCCTAACCCGAATAATTGGGAAGCGGCAGAAATTTCAATCGCCACCTGCTGGTTATCTCAATCCCCATTCCACTCTTGGCGAGTTGGATATGTATCTCATTACCGAAGGTCGTCATGAGAAGTTATGGGAAGTTCTTGGAGCCCATGTAAAACGTGATGCACATGGCGAGTTGATTGGGACAGCATTTGCGGTCTGGGCGCCGAATGCGCGTAACGTTAGTTTGATTTCTGACCTGAACTTTTGGGATAAGAAGACTAATCCGATGATTCCGCTCGGTTCAAATGGACTTTGGGAAGTATTCATTCCTGATCTAGGTCCGGGAACAAAATATAAATTTGCCATCCAAGGACGCGATGGACGATGGGTTGATCACGCCGATCCTCTCGCGCGACAGACAGAAGTACCTCCACATACCGCATCTATCGTCAATGAAAGTGCTTATCGATGGAACGACGATGATTGGATGACTGAGCGAGCGATGTACCAACCGTGGAAATCACCAGTGGCGGTCTACGAAGTTCATTTAGGTTCGTGGAAACCTGGTCTAAGTTATCGAGAACTCGCAACCGAACTTGGAGATTATGTTCTGGCGCAGGGTTTTACTCACGTGGAATTCCTTCCTGTTACTGAACATCCCTATAGTCCTTCATGGGGTTATCAAGTCACGTCCTATTTCGCGCCAACTTCGCGCTTCGGTACACCGGATGATTTCCGTTATCTCGTTGATGAACTTCATAAGAAGGGCATCGGCGTATTACTTGATTGGGTCCCCGCACACTTTCCTAAAGACGAATGGGCGTTAGCAAGATTCGATGGAACAGCGTTGTATGAACACGAAGATCCTCGCCTTGGAGAGCACCCTGATTGGGGCACGCTTATCTTTAATTTCGGTCGCAACGAAGTCCGTAACTTCCTCGTTACGAGCGCGCTGTATTGGCTAGAGGAGTTCCATATCGATGGTCTCCGGGTTGATGCCGTCGCATCGATGCTCTATCTGGATTACTCGCGTAAAGAAGGAGAATGGCTGCCAAATGAACTTGGTGGGCGCGAGAACTTAGCTGCGGTCCGCTTCCTTCAAGAGGCAACCGCAACTGCATACAAGCGATACCCCGGAATCATGATGATTGCTGAAGAGTCCACTGCCTGGGGCGGTGTCACAAAACCCACTACGGAGAATGGACTCGGCTTTGGTTTCAAATGGAATATGGGTTGGATGCACGACACTCTTCAATATCTCCACCACGAACCGGTTCATCGCGTCTATCACCATAATGAAATTACTTTCTCCATCCTTTACGCATGGAGCGAGAATTTCTTACTTCCGCTTTCTCACGATGAAGTTGTTCATGGCAAAGGCGCTTTAGTAAATAAGTTTCCGGGCGATCGTTGGCAGAAACTTGCAACGCTGCGGGCACTGTATGGATTTATGTGGGCGCATCCAGGAAAGAAATTGCTCTTTATGGGATGCGAATTTGCCCAAAATGATGAATGGCGCGAGTCTCAATCTCTTGATTGGCATCTCACTCAATACGGCGAACATAGCGGCGTACAGCATGTCATCGCAGAGATAAATCAACAGTACAAAGTGAGCCCTTCGTTATGGCAGAAAGATGTCTTTGCCGATGGTTTCCAATGGCTTGTTGGAGATGATGGCGCTGGAAATACTCTTGCTTTCGTACGTTGGTCAGACGATGGAGAACCTTTTATTTCAATAACTAACTTCTCGCCCGTCCCACATGAGAACTATCGTCTGCCCTTGCCCAAGCCGGGAATATGGAAAGAAGTGCTCAATACTGACGAGTTTAAATATGGTGGCTCAGGTGTAGTGAATCATGCACTTGCGAGCGCTCCAGAGGAACATAAAGGTTTCGCGCAATCTGTGGTGATGCGAGTACCGCCACTTGCTACAGTCTGGCTCAAACTCAGTTAATTACTTCTTCCTTGGTTGTGAAGCAGCCGCAACGAAGAAAACGACCAGAATCAACATCACGCCAGGAATTGTCATTGCTACAGGCAAGGAAACTGCACCTGCCACAACCGATATCACGGCGCGTCCTGCGAAAGTAAGTACCTGATTGAGGGCGCCGAGTTCGGCGACGGCAACTCCCCCAGGCTTATCAGATCGTGCGCTGGCATAGCCAAAAAACACTGGTCCGATAAAAGAGATTCCGATTCCGGCAAGGAAGATACCAAGACAAAAAATGGAGAAAGCAAGATGAAGATTTGTATCTTTGAGTTGAATACTCAGTCCAAGTGAGGTGAGGAAAACCGTTCCACCCATGACTGCAAATGGTTGAACAATCTCTTTATCGCTGCGATCACCTTTAAATCGATTGAAACTCAATCGTCCGATAATCATCGCACCCATAAATAGAAAGTACGGCAACACCGCGATCGATTTACTTACGCCGAATTCTTGCCGCGCCATGATGGTGGCCCAGTCGCCCACCGATACTTCAAGCATCAAAGCGCAGAGAAAACCTAAGCTCACAATCCAATCAATGCTGAATGATTTGATCATTCTGGTAAAGGTAACAACTTCATCGGCTTCAGTTACCTCATTGCCTTGGAGCAATAGCGGTTTGAGTCGAGCGAATGTCCGCAATTTCAAGAGATATACGATGATAATCAAAGGCAAGATATGCCAATTGAGCGAGACGCTCGATGAAATAAGGAGAGCGATGAGAGCGGTTGACACGGCTCCCGCACTCCATAATCCATGGAGCATCGGAATAATCTGAGTACCACTTTCAGATTGGCGATGCAGAGCTTGAGCGTTGATGGATATGTGATACGTAGCCCAAGAAAAACCTAAAATGATATTAACGATGAGATAAATGATGGGATTATGAATCTCAATCAGCAATCCCAGAGTGAAATATGTGAAAGTAGAACTCACAATCAGGATCTTGTAGACCCCGAGCCTGTGGACGATATGGCCCATGGTCATTTGAGCAGCAAAAGCACCAATGGAGCCTGAACTCATGAGAAAGCCAAAGTAGGTAGTTGAGACATTTAAATTCGCCTTAATGTCCGGAAAGCGCGGAGCTAGGCACATGATTCCTAGACCAAAGAGGAAGAAGAGCGACTGAAGTCCTCGTCTTTCAGCTTGATCAATCGGTCGATTCAAAACAGAGCGCTCGCTAACTCGGTTCGTGCCCGGATTAAATCAGGGTCGGATGGGTCTACTAATTGGAATATCAACAATAGATGTTCCTTCGCTTGCTTCCGTTCATCTCCGGAAGAGTTTCGGACAAATGTGATGAGTCGCTCAAATGCCCGCTTCTGTAAGCCTTGGGCTATTTCAACATCTGCGGCCATTAATTGTCGGGTGATATCTGCGGGGTGTGAATCCGCTTCTTGAATCGTCTTGGCAGGATCTAAACCTGTAATGCGGATCATCAATTCGCATTGTGCTAACCCAATTTTTGCCATGACCTCGTCAGGTTTTCTCTGTAGCCAGTTTCGATATGCCATCGCAGCGCCTGAATAATCACCGCTTTCTAGCGCGCTTAAGGCTGCTGCTTCTTCTGGCTCCATCGGAGCCTCTTTTGTCTCGGGAACTTCCACATTAAGTCCACGCTCTTTTGCAACTTCGAATAACTTCGCAATCACCAGCGCAATTTGTTCGCGGGGATAAACTCGATCAAAAAGTGCAAGCGGTTGTTCGTCGACAAATGCAAGAGCCATTGGAACTGATTGAATCTGCAGAGCTTGCGCAAGTTGTGGCTGTGTGTCTGCATTGATGGCTGCGAAAGCCCAACTCTGGTGGTCTGCTTCGGACATAGAGAACATGAGGTCGCGTAAATCAACAGACGCCTTGCTGCGCGGAGAATATGCCAAAAGCACAACTGGCTTTTCCTTGGATGCGGCAACAAATGAAGTCATGAAATTCTCAACTGTTGCCTCAGGAACATGTGAAGTTTGAGCTGCTTCAACCTTGGGTTTTGTGAGCGAACTCAGATCAAATGCCCGCCCCATGTTCTGTGGTAACGGCGGCAAACTCATGACGTAATTCTCTCAAAGAGTTGGGGCACCGGAGTCCAATCGATGGGGCAAGACCGATTCAATATAGTCAGATGTCGCATTTTCAAGCCCGACATCGCTCCCGGCTTTCTCCCCCAAATACCAGCGATGTTCTAGCACTTCATGAAAAAGTTGGGCATCTTCCACTCGCCCAATCAGCTCGTCAGGAACGGAGTTAATTACTTTGTAAAAAACTTCATGTAGCCAACGTTGAGCCGCCTCATATAAATCTGGTGTGCGTGAAATCTCACGAGACCTAAAACGATCAAAGGAAGCAAGAATTCGCTTTGCTTGGAATTCTTCGGTCTCCAGTCCCATTAGCTCTCTTAATCTTTGAGAGTGATAGTTAGGTGCGACAAGTTTCGGAGTAAAAGTTAAGGTTGATTTATCACCCGCAAGTTGTAGGTCAACTTCTTCGACCGCAAAGCCGATATCTTGTAGAGAACGCATCGCTCGTTCTACTGCGTGGCGATCATTTGCGGGCAGCACCTGTGGTTCACTCAAAGCTTTCCAAATCTTTCGGTAACGCGTAATGACTGACTCGCTTGCACGGATGGGATCCATAGCGGGGAAGAGAACGCCAGCTAGTTTGAGGTCTTCCAACTCTGCTGCAACGTTAAAGCGCGCGATATCTAGGTCATGTTCGCGTTGGCCATTACTCAGATTCTTCTGAAACTCTCCCGTTTCGGCATCGACTAAATAGGCGGCGAAACCATCAGCGTCTCGACGAAAGAGCGTATTGGAAAGGGAACAATCTCCCCACCAAAAACCAAGAAGGTGTAATCGAACGAGCAAATAGGCAAGCGCATTAGCCATATTTGTGATGTCATGTTGGGTGATATCACCACTAAGGACTACGCGATATGGCAACGAATAGGGCAAGAATCGAGTAACTATGGCGCACGGAAGTTCATCGTGTTCTGGAGTGAGTCGTCCGTTAACTATCGCGATTTGCGAGACTGATGGCGCACCTCTCAGACCAAGCTCTCGAAGCGCTTCATATTCACGAGTGGCAAACTCTTCTACTGTCTCTTTTACCGCATAAATCTCGCTCTCAGGATCTGAAGTAGATCGCACCAAGCGGACCACGTGACGCGAGATACCGCGTTGGGCAGTCAGTGATGGATCTTCCGGCCACTCCTCTAACGGTTTCTCCCACGGCAAATTTGAAAGCGCTGCAATCTCTTCACCAAGACCGGTGATTCGAAGTTGTGAGTTGTGTGGCGCCACTGGCGCATTCTTTCAGGCTTTACACTAGATACATGGCACGAATTAAACGAGTTTTGAGCAAAGTCACACCAAAATCACCCCAAGAAAAAAATGGCAAAGAGGATTTTGGCGCAAAAGGTGCTCCACTTAACACCCAGCACCCATTCTACTTTGGGTTTCTTGCCGCGTCTGGCGCGCTCGTCGCAATAACTGTTCTCCGTGCGCTTCAATCAGCATCACAAGTTTTTGTGTTGATCATTATCTCTCTCTTCCTCGCTATGGGTTTGAATCCAACAGTCGAAGCGCTGCAAGCAAGAAAAATGAAGCGAAGTACTTCGGTTGCGGTTGTAGTCATATGCGCGCTTTTGATTATTACCCTTTTCGTTCTCGTGGTGATTCCGCCAGTCTTTACGCAGGCAAATCAATTGATTGATGGCGCCCCACAACTCATCGATTCCTTACGAAACAATGCAACACTGGCTGATCTCAATAAACAATACGGAGTAATTGATACTCTCCAAAACAAATTCCAAAGTTTGATTTCTGATGGCCAGCTTTTCACTGGAGCTTTCGGCGGAGTTGTTGGTGTTGGCCGCACCGTGCTTTCTGGCGCATTTTCCGCTCTCACCGTTATGGTCTTGACTCTCTACTTCCTCTCTTCACTCCCAACCGTCACAAAGATTTTCTATCGCCTTGCGCCAGCTTCACGACGTGACCGTATATCTAAGATCGGTGATGCAATCATCTCTCGAGTGGGCGCATTCGTTGGCTCGCAAGTCTTGATTGCCGCACTCGCTGCAGTCTTCGTATTCTTTTTGTCTTTGGGCCTAGAACTTCCCTACGCCGCAGCTCTGGGAATGGTCATTCTATTTGTTGCACTCATTCCCTTAATTGGTCACTTCATTGGCGCAAGTATTGTGATTCTCGTAGCGCTAACCGAATCGCCGACCAAAGCTCTTCTGGCGCTCGTGCTTTACACGCTTTACGTTCAGATTGAGAATTACGTTATTACGCCACGAATTATGAAGCGCTCGCTATCAATTCCTGGATTGGTAACAATCGTTGCGGCTCTCCTTGGAACCTCATTATTGGGACTAGTTGGTGGATTACTCGCAGTTCCAATCGCAGCAGCCGTCTTGCTTATTATGGATGAAGTAGTTTTCCCAAAGACTGATAACGCCTAAATTTAGAATTCGGTCGGAAGTGGAAGTCGAGCTGGGTTGATGACTTTCACGATTTCACTCAAGACTCGGTAAACAAAGGGTTCACCAACCCAGAGATGTTTGCCATCTTTGACTTCAACTATTTGAATCTGAGGCACAGGCCCGAACTTTGCTCGCGCAGCGTCAGGTTGTAGGTAATCATCAAATTCAGGAATCAGAGCAACAATCGGGCGTTGATCATTCGCCCAATAATCTAAATCTGCAGGTTCTGAGAAGCGCAGCGGTGGCGATAAAAGAATTAACCCTTTGATACGCGGATCGCGTGCATATTTCAAAGCTAAATCTGTACCGAATGACCAGCCAGTCACCCAGAGATTTTTAACTCCTAATTCTTCACAACAATAATTGATAGCCGCGATGACATCTTCTCTCTCAGTAATGCCGCCACCGAATTCACCTTCGCTCGCGCCTTGCTCACTTACTGTGCCTCGAGTATTGAAGCGAATGACGGTGATACCAGCCATCTCTGGAAGTCGATTCGCCGCTTTTTTATAGATATGGCTGTCCATCATTCCGCCATGTGTCGGCAATGGATGAAGGCAGAGCAACCCCAGAGAGCGATCACCATTCACAGGTGTTGCCACTTCGCCAATCAAGCGCAAACCATCTGATGTGAGGAAAGAGATAGGTGTCCTCGTAGCGGGCAGAACCGTGCTGGGTCGAATCAATTCCGCCATGCCTGTAAGTTTAGACCTCAGATATGAAGACCTTCGAATCACTCAATCCCGCAACTGGTGAGGTTGTTGGTGTATTTCCCAACATGACACCGCGCGAAGTGCACGAAGCTGTAGCACGCGCACAAGCAGCATCTAATGCCTGGTCTGAATTAAGTTTCCGCAAGCGATTGATCACTCTCCGAGATTGGGCTTCTCTATTAACTCGGGAAATCGATAACGCAGCTGACTTGATTCATCGTGAAACTGGAAAACCTGTAAGCGATGCCGCACTCGAAGTTGCGATTGCAATCGAGCATATTTCTTGGGCAGCGAAATTTGCGCCTAAAGTATTAAGTCCCCAATCACGTCCCTCTGGCCTTCTGATGTTCAATATGGCTTCACAAGTTCAGCGAGTTCCTTACGGAGTTGTGGGCGTTATCGGACCTTGGAATTACCCCATGTTCACGCCAATGGGCTCTATCGCATATGCACTTGCTGCGGGCAACACAGTCGTTTTTAAACCAAGTGAATACACACCTGCTATCGGTGCCTGGCTTGGCGAGACCTGGACACGTATCGCTCCTTTCAACGACATCTTCACTGTAGTTACAGGCACTCCCGAAACCGGAATTGCACTAACGGAAAGTAAGGTTGGAAAGATATCTTTTACCGGCTCCACTCGAACTGCTAAAAAAGTTGCGGCTACTTGTGCTGAGCGGATGACACCAGTCGTCTTGGAATGCGGTGGAAAAGACCCCGTACTCATTGATCACGATGCTGACATCAAGCGAGCAGCAGAAATAACGTTGTGGCACGCGATGGCGAATGCAGGTCAATCATGTATTGGCGCAGAACGAGTCTATGTTCATCGCGATGTTGCAGATTCGTTCACCCAAACAATCGTCGATATGGCATCAAAAATCACTCCTGGTTATGAAGATGGTGCACATTACGGTCCAGCCACAATGCCCTCGCAGCTCAAAATCATCAAGTCTCATATTGATGATGCTGTGAAGCGTGGCGGCGAGTTTTTGATTGGCGATAAAAACGCAGTCAAAGGTGGATACGTCCAACCCGTGATTCTGCGGAATGTTCCAGAAGATTCGAAGGCGATGACGGAAGAAACTTTTGGCCCTACGCTCGTGATTAATACGGTGCGCAACATGGATGAAGCGGTAGATCTTGCAAATTCGACAGCATATGGTCTCGGTGCAGCGGTCTGGTCAAAGCGGAATGGCAAGAAGATTGCATCGCTTTTGAAGTGTGGAATGGTCTCAATAAATTCGGCATTTTCATTTGCCGCAATCGGATCGGTCCCATTTGGCGGCGTGAAAGATAGCGGTTATGGCCGCATTCATGGCGCAGAAGGGCTTCTAGAATTCACTTATCCTCGAACCGTGGTCAAGACTCGTTTCAATATTCCACTTCAATTCACTACATTTCAACGTACTGGTTTTGCAGACAAAACCATCATCCGTCTAGTCAATCTGTTACATCGTCGACGTCGTCGCTAACTCTTAATATCGGGGCGCGTTCCTCGTTCTCTCAATCTTAGGTTTTCTAACATCGCGTTTACTCCAACAAGCTGTATGCCAATGTCTTCTTGATTCAACATCATGTTCTATCCAGGCAACTGTATGTGGCGTTGCCATCGGAATGAGTTGGTCACATCCCGGACAGCGATACGGTTTTGTCGAACTTGATCCAGTAATACGACGTACCATGTATATGCCTTCATGATGCTCTTCAATAGTTTCATGTGATGTGGCTATGTCTCGATCTTCGGCAGCTGGCTTATTGCGACCGTTACGCTGCTTTGGCTTATTTCTCCGCGGACTCACAGGGATATTCTCCATTACTTACGGCTAGATTGGGCCCATGACATTTCGAGCGATTATTGCGGGGTTTCTCACCGCAGCCCTTCTTGTCGTTCTGTCTAACCCGATTGAAGCAGCTGAAACGAAAGTTGTCGCGAAGAAAACCGCCAAACCAATCCCCTCGCCATCGCCTAAATGGCCACCTCAAGGATTCAAGGGCAAAGATGGTGTTTACGCAAAAGTTCCAACAAGTAAAGAATTAGTCGGACTTCTCTCGGCAAAGGTCACATTGCAATCAGTAGTGAAGAAATGCCAAGAATTCGCGTGTGGTGCAGTTATTGCTGCCGCCGAGACTGGATGTGAATGGTGGGAAGTTACGTCTCAGGTTTTGCGACCCAGTGAGGATAGTTCTGAGCCCACAAAGTTAGGGTCATTGACCACATACGCTGCAGGCAGCAAAAATAAGGTGCAAACGACGATTTTCTTAGTAAGTGGCCAGAAGATTGAACCCGATGTGTTTCTTACTTCAATCAGAGTAATCTGCCATCGAAGTGCGAGCGATAAGCCCACTTTCGGCCACACATATATTCCAGTAGTAACACCGACGCCGACTGCGAGCAATTAGCCATGCTCGGCGGAATCAATAACGCGCTCTTTCTAACTTCGTTTGCCGGCTTTTTTGTCTTGGGAATCTTGATCATTCTTTTGCGCTGGACTTTCTCTCGCGGAAAGTCTGTGGTGGAAAGACCGAGCAGAGTTGGCAATGATGATGAATACGGGTTACTTGAAGTTGTGGCTGCACCTAGTAATCACATTGAAGGTGAAATGTTAAAACGTAAATTGTTGGAACATGGAATCAAAGCGACCCTTACTCAGACTAAGCAAGGACCTCGCATTATGGTTTTTCCAAGTGAAGTCAGAGCTGCTCAAGCAATACTTCGTAGCTAAAAACTTTCTTGGTTAGCGATTCTTTCCTGGAACCCAAAGTTGATCTCCGAGTTCACGATTCTCAAATCGCGCTAGAACAAAAAGCAGGTCTGAGAGGCGATTGAGGTATTTCGCCGTCAATTTATTTACACCTTCTCCGAAGGCATGGATTGCTTGCCAGGTGCGGCGCTCGGCACGCCGAACCACAGTGCGCGCAACATGCATATGCGCTGAAGCTGGAGTTCCAGATGGCAAGACAAAGGACCGAAGTGGTTCCAATGAGGAGTTGTAATGATCAATCTGCTCTTCGAGATAACTGATTTGTGACTCTAGAACGCGAAGTGGTTCATGTGCCGGTGCATCGACAACAGGCGTACAGAGATCGGCGCCAACATCAAAGAGGTCGTTTTGTACTCGAACCAATAACTTGCGAATTCCTTCATCAAGGTTGGGGAGCGCAAGCACGACGCCGATATAAGAGTTTGCCTCATCGACGGTGGCATACGCTTCAAGTCGTGGGTCGTTCTTCGAGGTTCGACTCATATCTCCCAGCGAAGTAGTGCCATCGTCGCCAGTCTTTGTATAAATTCGAGTCAGATTAACCATGGGGCGAGCCTATTGGAGTAGTTACGATGTAGCCAATTAGAGTCTGCCGCGCTAGTCCACGCCCGAGATCGCGAGAGGAGTTCGAAGTGTCATATCCTCGCGATCGTTTTCGAATTCTCGGCGGCACCTCTCTTCGTGGCGATGTTCACGTCCACGGCGCAAAGAACTCAGTCCTGAAATTAATGGCGGTCTCGCTTCTCGCACCGGGTGTTTCAACGATCAAGAATGTTCCTGATATTGCCGATGTTGCAATGATGGCAGAACTTCTAGAAACTTTGGGTTGCGCGGTGACACGTGATCTCTCTTCACAATCCGTCAGGATTGATGTCCCTGAAGTTCCTGGTTATCGCGCTGAATACGAAATCGTCAGAAAACTTCGCGCTTCAATCAATGTCTTAGGACCGCTGGTCGCGCGACTTCACAAAGCTGAAGTTGCACTACCCGGTGGCGATGCGATTGGTTCGCGAGGATTAGATTTTCACACTAAAGGTTTGGTAGCACTCGGAGCTGAAGCGCATAATGAACATGGTTACATCATCGCATCAGCACCTCGCGGACTAACTGGCACAACGATTGAACTTGAGTTTCCTAGCGTTGGCGCCACAGAAAACATCATGACCGCCGCCGTTCTTGCATCAGGTACGACCATTCTCGATAACGCTGCTCGCGAACCAGATATCGTCGATATTGGAAACTTCTTGATTGCGATGGGCGCAAAGATTGAAGGCCTCGGCACTCCAACACTCACAATAAGTGGGGTTGATTCATTGCATCCAGCGATTCACGAAGCTATTCCAGATCGCATCGTCACTGGAACGTGGGCGTTTGCAGCCGCGATGACTCGCGGCGATATTTCAATCCACGGCGCTCAACCCGAACACCTTGAGTTGCCGCTCGAGAAGTTAGTTGCAGCTGGAGCGGTTGTGACTGCAAT
>RFMK01000144.1 GCA_009927705.1 Actinomycetota bacterium
TTTGAGAGTAAATGACGTTGATCCAATTCGCATCACCTTTGTGGAAACTGGTGTAGCGCCAAATGCTTTCGACAGCGCTGGTGTGGTGAAGAGTGCTGCCAGGGAAAATTTGAGAGCCGACCTACGTGTCAGCGCCCTATTAATGAAATCTCTTGGAAAACTCATCGGCGTTGGTATACCTCCGTCTTGGTTGAGCCATCAGGGTTAATGAAATCCATCGAGACGTTCGTGAGCGTTGCGGTGTACTTGATTTGATAATTCGAGCCATTCAGTGAATACGTCAGATTGTATGAATCATTACCTAAACGTTCGAATCCCGTGATTGAGGCACCTCTAAGTGGGGCCCCTGCAGGTCGAAATCCTTTTGTTGCGGCTTGAGGATCCACTTGTCCATCAACTTCCTTTACAACACCTTTAAAGCCGCCATTGATGTAGGGATAAGTCTTTGTACCGTGATAGTGATACTTCTTCTTTGCATCGAAATGTCCGTTGTATTCATCAAGTCCCACAACAGGCTTGCCGTCAATCTCGGTCTCGCCATAAATCGGAAATCCATCTAGTGCATAAGCAATAGGTACTTTCTTGCCAGCAATCGCCTGCAGATGAAACGGGGCCATGTGATAGTGGTAATCATCAGCACGGCCACAATGACCGCCCCAATCATCGAGTTCTCCCGTGAGATATGCGTCCGTTCCCTTATTTGTTAAGGCATTGAAGATAGGAACCCCATTTATAGCGACCGCAATGGCGCCACGAAGAAAATGGTCCTTTGCCGAAATTGGAGTCTTGCTGATGACTGGCGTAATAGGGATGGGCCATGCATTTGTGCCTGAGTAAGGATGAGGAGTTGGAACTTGTTGCTGCCACGCTTTGATTCCGACCATCATCTGATGATCGGGAATGCCATTGCTTTCAACCATGTAGTAATTGCCGCTGCGGAATACTTTTACAGATTGTGCAAATGCCGAGAAACCTGGAAGTTTCACCAATGTTGCAGCTTCTGAACGTGAAATGTTGAATAACGAATTGAGTGTCACTCCACCGATTGCAAGAGCACTAAGCTCAAGAAGCTTTCGTCGACCTATCTCGTCGAGATGACGAATTTCGTGATCATGCGTCATCGCTAGGCCTTCGGGCTCACCGTGTACTTATGTGCAATTTGTAAGTTCTTTCGACCAGAATCTTTCGATCGTGCCGCCAAGAAATATTCAACGGTTGCTTGCTTTGGAGATACTGTTACACGGACATGTCCCGAGTTAGGAGCCTTCGTCCCAGACTTATAAGCCGTTTCGTTGAAGTAAGAGAACGTGTCGTCAGCAGGATTGGGCATCGCTTGATAGATCAGCCCATCGCGTTCCTGAGTTACGAAGATGTGATCGTGACCTTGGAAGAAGATTGAGACTTTGTTCTTGACCATAAGGTCATGTATCGGAAGTTCCCAATTCGGACGTTCTTTTGCGAACGTTGAACGCCCTTGGGATCTTTTCCACCCCATTCATAGTCATAAGAAACTTCAACCGCTCCACGACCTGTTCCCATGACGTGATGCGCGAAGACGAATTTATATTTTGCGTTACTGGTTTCAAGAGTCTTCTTAAGCCAGGCGTATTGCTCATCTCCAATCCCAATACTCCACATATCCTTAGTTTTTCCATTTCCTGCACCGCCCGAGGCAGTCCCTTTCTTATTTCCTCCTTGACCGCCTCCGCCCTGACCACCACCAGAACCTTGATCCTCCGGGACTGTAACTCCCGCAACATTGTCTACCGCATTCTTTGAATGCCAATAAGGATCAAGGGTTACAAATAGCGCATCGCCCCACGTCCATGCGTAGTAATCCCGTGGTAATCCAACGCCAGGAACTTCGTATGAATCCCCCGTATAAAACGAATCTGGCGCGGGTAATGGGAAATACTTCAATCGGGCGTTACCTGCAAGCACTGCAGGATTCGTCAGTGTTCCATCTAGAAGATACGCTGCTGCTTGTTCGTGATTTCCATTAATGAGAAATACAGGGACATTTGCACCAATAACGCCGAGCCAATCACGATGAGTGCGATAAATCTTTTCAACGTTGACTTGGTTTGCTTGCCCTTTGCCGATGAGCGGATCGATACTGAAATCATCGCCCATAAGAATATGGAAATC
>RFMK01000068.1 GCA_009927705.1 Actinomycetota bacterium
AGAATGAGATAGAAGTGATTTCCGATATCAACTTCACCTGGGCGTAACGGACCAGGAATCGTGTCCATCATGACTGCAAGTGATTGAGCGTTGCTTGGCACTCCAGAGAAGGTAAGAGCTGGTGAAATGCCAAGTCCATCGCAGGTATTTGCTTTTGGTAAGAGTCCGCCAGTGCTGAAGTCAGGACTTCCCACGGTGAATGGCGTCGAAGCTTGGGATGTTAACTTGGGAGCGTTAAGTACTTTGGTTCGTAGAAGAATCGTATTGTCTAATCTCAAATCTGATGACCATACCAAAGTCGATGTTGGCGCCCAAGTGAAATTGAAATATCCATCTTTAACACCAACTTCAGCAGCAGTAAATTCAGTGGCGCTCTTCCACGAAGTATCTTTAAACGTGGCTGAGTACCACGAGGTTGGGGCCTTCGTCAGCATCGTCTTGCAATCAAGCAGAGGATCTTTTGACTTTACGCAATCCTCGTTCAGAGGAGCTTTATTAGTGACAAATACTTTCCAGGATTTATTTGTGGCAGTAATAACTTGTTTTGAATCCGTATCGCGGATTTGAGCGATGATGCCTCCATCACCAATCTGCTGGTTTGGTTTTCCGATGTACTCCAAACCCGATGCATTTTCCACATAATCCCGAGCAATGATCCCAATGGTGAGTGGGTAGCTTGCTTTAAACGCTATGGCATCACTATTGAAGGAGCGTTCCGTAGCGAAGGGCGTTGAGTCTTCCCCCACTTTCTTGCCGTTTACATACAAGGCGAACCAGTTATCGGCCCAGATTTCGGCGGTGAAGTTATAGACCTTGGATGCAGCCGGCGCAGGAGAAGCCGGAATTATTCCCAAGACAAAGGAACTTGCGAAAACTGCTCCGAAAATTCGCCGCACTAAGCGCTCTTCACATACGAATCTAGAATCGTGCCATCGTGTTTAACGAAATCAACTTTGATTGCGTTTGATGAAGTAGTCACCTTAAGGAATCCCGAACCACCTACGACTTTTCCAGTTACATATCCGTATTCGATTGCCGAGTTCACTTTGTCTCCGGGATGGCTTGGTTGTGGAAGGGTTTGGTAAATGATTCCATCTAACTCTTGTTTCACGTAGAGATGATCATGTCCCTTGAAAACAATATCGACACCATTTTCAACAAGAAGTTGGTGGACAGGCTTGCCCCAGCCCGGACGTTTCGTATCAAAGCCAGGAGTGCCGTCTCGATTTAACCCACCCCATTCATTGTATTTAGCAATCTCGACTCCACCTCGAGATTGCGCATTTCCATAAAGTAAATGATGAACATAAACAAATTTATGAGTAGCTTTGGAATTTTCCAGCGTTGATTTGAGCCAGTCATATTGCGTACGTCCAAGTGTCCATTGCCAACCATCATCCTTGGGATTTTCCATTGTATAGTTAAAGATATCCAGCGATATGTGGAGCGCATCTGGACTCGTGAATGAGTAGTAAGCCAAGTCCCCTGTTTGCTGAGGGAAATATTCCTTGCGATATTTTCTCGTATTGAAATTGCTATACCCCAACTCGCCGTCATGATTTCCCAGCGTTATATAAAGCGGAATTCCATTGAGTTTATCGTAGAAGCCTTTCATCAATTCGTATCGCGCACGGATATTAGCTTCAGTTTTATTCGGCAATTTATCAGTCATGAAGATATCGCC
>RFMK01000040.1 GCA_009927705.1 Actinomycetota bacterium
GTAGATCTGCAATCAAGTTAGCAAGAACTGAAAGCGAAGCGGTCAAGAAGAAGACGCCCATCAAGAGATTAAGATCTTGTCCCGTAATGGCTCGATTGAAGAGCGTTCCCATTCCGTACCAACCAAATACTCTCTCGGTGATAATCGCGCCACCAATGATTCCAGCAAAATCAACAACAATAATTGTGGTCAACGGAATCAAGGTATTTCTAAATGCGTGGCGCATGATGACTGTGCGCTCAGTGAGACCTTTTGCTCGAGCAGTGCGGATGTAGTCCTGGTTGAGAACTTCCAGCAAAGTTCCGCGAGAGAAACGGGTGTAGCCCGCGAATGAAATCAATGTAAGGGCAATCGTCGGCAAAAAGAGGTGGACCAAAATGTCGAGAGTTCGAATCCAATAATCTTCTTGTGGCAATAGATCACTAACTTGCCCAATCGTTGGAATCGGACGATTGTTAATCGCATCTTCTTTCATGTAAAGATGCCATGTCCGCATGTACTTATCGATGACAATGAGTAGTGCAGATAAGAATGCGGTCAAGATTGTGGTTCGAATTAGCGGGCCCCGATCGATGCGGCTGAACATAAAGGAGACACCCGTTGCGACCGCGATGGTGACCGCTAAGAGTAAGACCATCTGCCAGAAAGTGGATTGAGCGGTGAACAGACTTTGGATGGGGAAATAAATGAGGAGGGCTAAACCTGCCATGGTCAGTGAGGAGTAGAGCGCAGTTCGATTCGAGAGCCCTACAGATAAATGGGTCACGCCAAATGCAATTCCAACCGAGAGAATGAAGACTGTGATGGGACCAAGACGCGGATTTGTGTACCACTCAAGAACATTCATGAACATCAACAAGCTTGCAGTTCCAAGTGCTGCACTTAGGAAAGTAATCCAAAATGTTTTACGCGCTCGACCAAAAATTGATCCCCAGAAAATCGCGGACATGAGTGACAACAATAAGATCGAATTCCGATGGACAGTCGAGTGAGATAAGAAATCGTTGAAGCGAATCGCCAAGAATTGCTTGAGAAGAACTGCAACCCAGAAGATTGGAAGTGAGTAGAGAAGGAATGCAAAGAAAGTCATCGAGTAATCAAAACGCGTGTACTGGCGAAGAGCGCTGGTGATACCTAATGCAATTCCGAGAATAATCGCGACGATGGTCGCGGCGGTAACAAGGCGGATCGTTACTGGAATGGCTTGGGAAATTTCAGAGAAAACTGACATGTTGTCGCGGGTCAATCCAAAATCTGGATTTCCGGTAAAGATTCCTAAAACGCCTTTAAGCCATATGAAATAGCGCAGGGGAGGTGGGACATCGAGTTGAAGACGAAGCGTGAGATCGATGATTGCTTGCTTTGCTGCTGGGTCGTTACTGAGTCGGAGCTCGCCAATCGGATCACCGGCAATAGCGGCCATGTTGTAGAGAATGAAACTTGAACCGAAGAGAATGACGCCAAGGACGCCAAGTCGTCGCACAATGTAAGCGACCATTTTCTCCCCTTTGAGGCTAATCAATTTTCACAACACTGATATGCAGCGACACATAATAGTGTGGTGGCGCCCCAGAAAGGGCGCCACCACTATCAATCCTTACCCCTGACGAAAGTCAGGGATTAGATTTCTTAGTAATCCCACTCCCAGTAGTTCCACACCAATGTTGGTGAGAGAGGAGCTGGCTTTACGTTCTTGAGTGCGCTGTTGTAAGCGGTTACGGCTGGGTGTTGGAACACCGGAATCGTAAGAGCCTGATCCATCAAGATACGTTCTGCAGAAATGTACTTCTGAGCGAGAACGGTGCGTGATAGAGGAACAGTCACTGACTTAAGAATGCGGTCAAGTGCAGGGATGTTGACACCAGTACGGTTATTTGAACCGTCAGCCAACCAGTTAGCGTTGGTTCCAGCTTGTGCGGTGCTGTTCTGCACCCAAGCGAAGAACACGACGTCATATTCAGTGTTGGCAATACGTGGTGACCATGAAGCCTGGACATCTCCTACGAGATCAAAACCGATCTTGCGGAGGTTTGCTTGTACAAGTGCGAACTGTGCTGCACGACGAGCATTGTTGCCAGGAACAAGAACCTTGACCTTAATTGGATTCTGAACTGCATTTGGGTACCACTTCTTTACAAGTGCAGCTGCGCGCTTGTTGAGTGCGGCTTGGTCTCCACGGAAGAAAGAGGAACCGTTGGTGCGCTCGATCTGATCGTAGATATCCATACCATGCTGTGCGAATACAGAGTTAAGGACCTTTGCTTGTGAGTTAATCGGCACGATTAACTTGTCGACGATTTCTTGACGAGGAATCCCCATCAAGAATGCGCGACGTAGATCGAGTGACTTTTGTCCATCGCTGAACTTGAAGACGCCGGTGTACTCAGGCTGTCCTTGAGCAGCAGCAACGCGGAGATCCCAGTGCTCATAGATTGAAGCAACAGAACCTACGACTGTTACGCCCTTGATCTGCTTCAAAGCAGCAACAGCGTCAGCGGTTGCTTGGCCCTGATAGAGATCGAGCTCGCCGTTAGCGAGAGCTTGTGATGCTGCGTTTCCATCCGAAATGTACTTGAAAACGACTGTGTCAACGCCACCGGACATCTTTGGACCGGAGTTGTAGAGCTTGTTCAAAGTCAGTGTTACTGACTGCTTTGAAATCGCGCTCTTGACGACGTATCCACCATTGCTGATGAAGAGAAGTGGGTTAGTTGAAGAATCAACCGCGCTGATGTTGTAGTCCTTTGACCAGACTGCTGCGATCTTCTTGAGATCTGCAGTGTCTTTGGTCTTGAAATCAGCGAGGAAGCGAGCCTTAGCAGCTGTGTTTTCTGCAGCGGTGCCAAGTGCTTTCTTTCCATCTGCCATCAAGACAAGAGCGTGAACTGGTGATGGACCTGGTCCATAAAGTTCCCAGTCAGCAAGCTTGCCCTTGTAGCGAACGGTGACTGACATTTCATCAGAGCTGAGTTCTGGATCTCCAACGATGAAATCGTTGTAAGTACCTGAATAGCATGAAGCTTCGAATGAAGGCTTTGTTGCTGCCTTTGGATCTCCGAGACCTGCTGCGATTGAGTACGCGTTGCTGCAGACAACATGTGAGAGAAGGAGGTCAACACCGGTGATTGGTGTTCCATCCGACCAGACACGGCCTGGGTTAACGGTGTACTGAACGCGGAAGTCAGTAGCAGAGCTCTTTACGACCTTGTAA
>RFMK01000090.1 GCA_009927705.1 Actinomycetota bacterium
GAGCAGATCCGCAATCAAGTTAGCAAGAACTGAAAGCGAAGCGGTCAAGAAGAAGACGCCCATCAGTAGATTGAGATCCTGTCCCTGAATCGCTCTGTTAAAAAGCGTTCCCATTCCATACCAACCGAAAACTCGTTCTGTAATGATTGCACCACCAATAATTCCCGCAAAATCAACGACAATAATTGTGGTTAAAGGAATCAACGTGTTGCGGAAAGCATGGCGCATGATGACTGTGCGCTCGGTGAGTCCCTTCGCGCGTGCCGTTCGGATGTAATCCTGGTTGAGAACTTCCAGCAAAGTTCCGCGTGAGAAGCGTGTATAGCCGGCAAACGAAATCAGGGTAAGGGCAATGGTTGGCAGGAATAAATGGATCAAAATATCTAGCGTTCTAATCCAGTAATCTTCTTTTGGAAGTAAATCGCTGACTTGTCCGATTGTGGGAACTGGACGGTAATTGATGGCATCTTCTTGTATGTACGGCTGCCACGTTCGCATGTACTTGTCAGTGATGATCAGGGAAGCAGAGAGGAAAGCTGTGAGAATCGTGGTGCGGATCAGAGGGCCACGATCGATTCGGCCGAAGAAGAAGGACACAAATGTTGCAACAATTATTGTGATGATGGCTAGTAGGACCATTTGTAGGAACGTTGAGTTCGGCGTGAAGAGGCGTTGAATTGGGAAATACGTAACCAGAGTCAAACCCGACATTGTCAGCGATGCGTACAGCGCAGTCTTATTTGAAAGTCCAACTGAGAGATGTGTGACTCCAAATGCGATTCCTACAGAGAGTATAAATACCGTGATAGGGCCGAGGCGTGGGTTGGTGTACCACTCGAGGGAATTCATGAATAGCAACAAGCTCGCGGTGCCTAAGGCTGCGCTCATGAAGGTAATCCAGAAAGTCTTTCGCGCACGACCAAAGATGGAACCCCAGAAAATGGCAGACATCAACGAGAATATGAGAATCGAATTCCTATGCACCGTCGAATGAGATAGGAAGTCGTTGAACTTGATGGCTAGGAATTGTTTCAAGAGAACTGCGACCCAGAAGATTGGTAGCGAATATAGAAGGAAAGCAAAGAATGTCATTGAGTAATCGAAGCGAGTGTATTGGCGGAGTGCGCTTGTGACACCAAGTGCGATACCAAGAATGATTGCGACGAATGTCGCCGCAGTGACGAGTCGAATAGTTACCGGAATCGCGGAAGCGATCTCATGAGAAACAGACATGTTGTCACGCGTCAGACCAAAATCTGGATTTCCGGTAAAGACTCCAAGGACTCCTTTGAGCCAAATGAAATAACGAAGTGGCGGCGGCACATCAAGTCGAAGTCGATTGGTGAGATCAATAATCTCTTGTTGCGCTCTTGGATCATTGCTAAGTCTAAGTTCGCCAATTGGATCGCCGGCAATAGCCGCCATGTTGAACAGAATGAAACTCGAACCGAAGAGAATGACTGCGAGCACGCCGAGTCTGCGCACAATGTATGCGAGCATGCTTTCACCTCTTAATTTCCGCGCCGAAATGTAGCGCTCATATTAGTGTGGTGGCGCCCCCGAAGGAGCGCCACCACGTTAAATCAACTGTCCTGACCGAAGTCAGGGCTCAGTTTCTTAGTATGCCCACTCCCAATAGTTCCAAACCAAGTTTGGAGATAGTGGAGCTGGCTTGACGTTCTTGAGTGCGCTGTTGTAGGCAACAACACCTGGGTGTTGGAACACCGGAACGGTGAGTCCTTGATCCATCAAGATACGTTCAGCGCTGACGTACTTTTGCGCTAGAACGGTACGTGATAGAGGAACAGTTACTGACTTCAAGATTCGATCAAGTGCAGGGATTGCAACACCAGTGCGGTTGTTTGAGCCATCACTTAACCAGTTTGCATTGGTGCCAGCTTGCGCTGTGCTGTTTTGAGCCCAGGCGAAGAAGACAACGTCATACTCTGTGTTGGCAATACGTGGTGACCATGAAGCCTGAACATCGCCTACAAGGTCGAAACCAATCTTGCGTAGATTTGCTTGCACAAGTGCAAACTCAGCCGCGCGGCGAGCGTTATTGCCTGGTACAAGAACTTTCACCTTGATTGGGCTCTGGATTGCATTTGGATACCACTTCTTAACAAGTGCGATTGCACGTTTGTTGAGTGTCTCTTGGTCTCCGCTGTAGAAGGATGAACCGTTGGTCCGAACGATGGAATCATAGATATCCATACCTTGTTGGGCGAAGACTGAGTTTAGAACCTGAGCCTTCGGATTGACTGGCTTGATCAACTTGTCGATGATTTCTTGACGAGGTATACCCATCAAGAATGCGCGACGTAGATCAAGAGACTTCTGTCCATCGCTTGCCTTGAAGACGCCGGTGTACTCAGGCTGTCCTTGAGCAGCAGCAACGCGGAGATCCCAGTGCTCGTATGTTGAAACAACATAACCATCAACAGTAACTCCCTTAATCTGCTTCAACGCCGCAACAGCGTCAGCCGTTGCTTGGCCTGAATAAAGATCGAGTTCGCCGTTAGCGAGAGCTTGTGATGCTGCGTTTCCATCAGTGATGTACTTGAACACGACAGTGTCAACCGAGCCAGACATTGCTGGACCTGAGTTGTAAAGCTTGTTCGCAGTGAGGGTCACAGATTGCTTTGCAATTGCACTCTTGACAATGTATCCACCGTTGCTGATGAATAGAAGTGGGTTTGTTGAAGAATCAACTGCATTGATGTTGTAATCCTTCGACCAGACTGCAGCGATCTTCTTAAGATCAGTTGTGTTCTTGGTCTGGAATGCTGCAAGGAACTTATCTTTCGCAGCAAGATTCTCAGCTGCAGTGCCAAGAGCCTTCTTGCCATCTGCCATCAATACCAGTGAGTGAACTGGTGATGGACCAGGACCGTATAGCTCCCAGTCAGCGAGTTTGCCTTTATAGCGAACTGTTACCGACATCTTGTCAGCGCTGAGTTCTGGATCGCCAACGATGAAGTCGTTATAGGTTCCTGAGTAGCATGAAGCTTCGAATGAAGGCTTTGTTGCTGCCTTTGGATCTCCGAGACCAGCTGCGATTGAGTATGCGTTGCTGCAGACAACGTGTGAGAGAAGGAGGTCAACACCGGTAATTGGTGTTCCATCCGACCAGACACGGCCTGGGTTAACGGTGTACTGAACGCGGAAGTCAGTAGCGGAGCTCTTTACTACCTTGTAT
>RFMK01000071.1 GCA_009927705.1 Actinomycetota bacterium
TAAAACTCTTGGTTTATTTCAGATTGAAAGCCCGGGCCAACGCGAACTTGTCGGCAAGTTCGCTCCCGAAACTTTCACTGATCTGATTATTGATATTTCACTCTTCCGCCCAGGGCCGGTAAAGAGCGACATGATCACTCCATTCCTCAATGCCCGCCAAGGTTGGGCATCACGCGAGATATTCCACCCCGATCTTCTCGAGATCCTTGATGACACCGAAGGCGTTGTTGTCTTCCACGAACAAGTCATCGAAATCATCGCGACTTTAGGCGGCATCACGTTGGCTGAAGCTGACGAAAAGCGACGGGCGCTCGGCTCTAAAGAAGGTCAACAAGAAGTCTGTGACTGGTTCTTTCCTGCTGCCACAGCCCGCGGCTATCCACTGGATGTAATCACCAAGGTCTGGGATGTCTTACGCGCCTTTGCTTCTTTTGGTTTCTGTAAGGCGCATGCTGCCGCCTTCGCTCTTCCTACTTATCAATCAGCCTGGCTGAAGACCCATCATCCTGCCGCTTTTCTTGCCGGCGTCCTTACTCACGAACCTGGGATGTACCCCAAGCGATTGATCTTGGACGAAGCTCGCCAATGTGGTCTTGCTATCGCGCCAATCGATATCAATCTTTCAGATCGCACATATCGCGTTGAGGGCGAAAATCTGATTCGTATCGCACTGACCGACATCAGCGGTATTTCAAGCGCTGAAGTTGATTCCATCATTGAGCACCGTCCTTTTATCGATATTGCTGATTTCGTACACCGCAGCAGCGTAAGCCGGCCAACCTGTGAAGCCCTATTAATGGTCGGAGCTTTCGACTCACTGTATTCATCAGACCTCAATCGTCGAGATTTATTACTACACCTCAACGATCTCTATAAATGGTCTGCGACAAAATCGCTCTCATCCATCGGGGGCTCTCAACTCACTTTTGGTTTTACTCCACCGCTATCGAAGACTGGCTTGCCAGATTTGAAAGCCCACGAACGAGTCAAGAACGAAGTTGAATTTCTCGGAATGGATATCTCACACCACATGATTGAGTTTTACTCTGAATTCCTCAACCAGATTGGCGCCATCAAATCGAGCGACTTATTACACCAACGTTCGAAATCTTCAGTTCTTGTTGCTGGCGTAAAAGTCGCACTCCAAACGCCACCTGTTCGATCCGGAAAAAGAGTCATGTTCTTAACCCTTGATGATGGATATGGCTGTAGCGACGCTACTTTCTTTGAAGATATGCAACGCACCTGCGCTGAGACGCTTTACAACTCTTGGCTCTTATTAGTACGTGGCGAAATCCGTCGGACTGGGCCACGAGGCGTTTCTATCCGCGCCACAGGCGCATGGGAATTATCAGCTGCCTATGAAAAGTGGCGTAATCTCGCCGTTTGTGAGTGATGAGATGTCAGAACACTCCACGATTCTTCATGTAGACATGGATGCATTTTTCGCATCAGTCTCTGAACTTGATTACCCGCAATATCGCGGAAAACCATTGGTAGTCGGCGCAGGAGCTCGGGGCGTAGTCCTGTCTGCAAATTACGCAGCACGAAAATTTGGCATCCGCGCTGCAATGCCTGTGGCTCGGGCCCAACGAATGGCGCCGACTGCAATCTTCATTCCTCCAGATCACGAGCGATATTCCGAAGTTTCTCGAAGAGTAATGGAGATCTTCTTTGAATTTACTCCCTACGTCGAACCACTTTCGTTGGATGAGGCATTTCTTGATGTCACGGGCTCACGTCGCTTGTTCGGAACGGGCCGTGAGATCGCCCAATTAATTCGAAAGCGAGTTTATGAACAAGAGAAAATCACCTGTTCGGTCGGCATCTCCACGACAAAGTTCATCGCCAAGTTAGCTTCAGGTCGCTGCAAACCTGATGGCATGCTTGAGATCGCCCATGACCGAGTGCTGACTTTCCTTCATCCACTGCCGGTTAATGAGATTTGGGGAGTTGGCCCCAAGACAAATGAAGAACTTCAGCGATTGGGTTTGCGCACTGTTTCCGATATCGCGAATACACCTCTTGAAACACTAAAGCGCGCGTTGGGGGAGAGCGCAGGAGTTGCGCTTTATGAGTTGGCGTGGGCGCGCGACTATCGGGAAGTTGTTCCTGATGCTCCTGAAAAAAGCATCAGCGCCGCTGAAACCTTCTCGTACGATCTTGAAGATCGAGAAGAGATCTTCCGCGAACTCTTGCGTTTGACCGAACGCGCTACTCATCGGCTAAGAAAACGAGATTTGCGTAGTAAGACCATTGGTTTGAAAGTGCGATTCTCTGACTTCACCACAATCACGCGTTCCAAAACTGTTGCACTACCCATCAATGGCACACACGAGATCTACGAAATCGCAAAAGACTTATACATTGCACTGAAAATTGATGGCTCGAGAATTCGCTTACTTGGAGTCTCGCTAGAAAATCTCTCGGATGAAAGTGGAGCTGTCGAACAACTTGAGCTAGGAGAGCGCGAAGTCGGCTGGCGGGAAGCTCAAGCCGCCATCGATCGCGCTATTGAGCGATTTGGGCGAGGATCTGTGATGCCGGCGCGACTTGTGGGTGATGAGGAAGATGAACCCCCAAGCGAAAGCCCAGAAAACTCCTAGTTTTCTCACCTTCTTTCGACTTTCCACAAATCGGCCGCTCTACTATTGTGGGCGCCATGCCACTTTCTGAGCACGAAAAGCGTCTCTTGGCGGAGATGGAAGAAGCCCTTGCCGCCGATGACCCACGTCTCATCTCGACCTTCAGTGGCAAGACCCCCAGCCGATCACGAGTAGTCGCAGGATTTGGCCTCATCATCCTTGGGATCTTCGTTCTCTTCGGTGGACTGATTTCTCAAACCCCGCCGCTGGGCATCGTTGGCTTTGTCCTCTCACTCACTGGCGCCGTCTTAGCCATCTCAAACCTAGGCGGGCTTATGAATGGCGTGGTTTCCAAGGCAACCCAGGCTCGAGGCCCTAAGGGCGGATCGAAGTGGAGTTCTCGATTTGAAGAGCGTTGGGATCGCCGCAATCAAGATGAGTAACAAGATGAGTAAATAGCACCAATCCTCTTACCCGCCTTTGTGGCGGGTTTTTTTATGCCCTTTTTCTCATGGTGGAGGAAGGGCTTTTTGCTGCCGCTGAAGAATGGAGAAGGGTGGTTGAAAATGGAGTAAAAGGGAGTAAAGTGGGGAATTAAGCAGAACGGGGGTTCTGCCGTTTGAGGCAAGACGGGGAGGTACAGATGTTTCTTGGTACCCATGAACCTCGCCTTGATGACAAAGGTCGTTTGATTCTTCCCGCAAAATTCCGCGATGAATTGGCTTCAGGTCTTGTTATTACAAAAGGACAAGAACGTTGTTTATTTGTTTTTCCCGCCACTGAATTCGCTCGAATTACAGAGCAGCTAAAACAAGCGCCACTCACTGCAAAATCAGCACGCGACTACATGCGCGTGATGTTCGCAGGTGCACACGATGAAATTCCAGATAAACAAGGTCGCGTAACAATTCCAAGTGGATTGCGCGAATATGCAGATCTAGAAAAAGAGTGCGTTGTTATTGGTGCAAATACTCGCGTTGAAATCTGGGATGCGAAGTCATGGAAGAGCTACCTCAAAGATCGGGAAAAGGGTTTCGCCGATGTATCTGAGGAGGTATTTCCAGGCCTCTTCTAGGGGCAACTAAAAAATCTCTCTTGTGGCCACTGCCGACCTTCAATTAAACGGCGCCCCTTCCCCGGTGCCGTTTAACCCCCCAGATCCGTCGGCCGGCAGTGACCAGAGGAGAGAACCCAAAGTAAATGTAAAAACAAACGAGATAGTTGAAAGAGGGGAAGATGAAGGCAGAGCACACATCAGTGATGCTGGAACGTTGCATCACTCTTCTTGCTCCCGCAATCGAAAAATCTCCTTCTCCTGTCGTCGTTGACGCAACTCTCGGACTTGGCGGACATTCATTCGCACTCCTTGAGAAATTCCCTCAACTTCGCATCGTTGGCCTGGATCGCGATGAGAGCGCGATTTCAATCGCGCAAGAACGTCTCGCTTCTTTCACTAATCGAGTCACCATCATTCACGCCGTATATGACGAGATGCCAACTGTCTTGGATGGACTTGGGCTGACTTCTGTCGACGGAATCCTTTTTGATCTTGGCGTCTCATCACTTCAGTTGGATCGCGCTGAACGTGGCTTCTCCTACGCTCAGAACGCTCCGCTGGATATGCGCATGGATCAATCGCGGGGGATGACCGCTCAAGAGGTACTCAACTCGTATTCGCGTAACGATCTCATTCGCGTGATTCGGGAATATGGGGAAGAGAAATTCGCGACCCGCATAGTCGACAACATCATCGAAGCTCGCCAGAAGAACGAGTTGCAGACAACTACGGATTTAGCTGAACTTGTAAAAAGAAGCATTCCTGCGCCCGCTCGTCGCGTTGGTGGAAATCCAGCAAAACGTACTTTTCAAGCGCTTCGCATCGAAGTGAATCAAGAGCTGGCGGTCCTAGAGCGCGCCATTCCTCGTGCAATGGACCGACTTGCAATCGGTGGGCGAATGGTTGTCATGTCATTCCAATCCTTGGAAGACAAGATCGTTAAGCGCTTTTTCGCTACCGCAACCGAGTCACTGACGCCACGAGGACTGCCCGTCGAAATCGCTTCGTTAGCTGCGAAATTCCAATTGGTATTCCGAGGTAGCGAAAAAGCTTCAGAGCAAGAAATCATTGAAAATTCTCGTGCGCAATCCGTCAGGCTACGTGCGATAGAGCGGGTGGCAATCTAATGGCCCTCTCCGCTCTCGCACCTGCCTTCGAACGTTCGCGTAAAGCCGTTGCGAAGAAATCATCACAAGTTGTACTCAAACTTGTGCCAGAACTTCGTCCGGTACCTGGCCAGCAAGCTACCGATCGAGTTTTCTATGGAGTCGTAACGGGAATCTTGGTTGCTGGATTACTTGGACTGCTCAGCATCAATATCTTGCTTGGCAATGATGCAGTTCGCATCCGGGAATTGAAACTTGAAGCAATTGCCATCAACGAAGAACGTGAGGCGGCTCTTCGGGAAGTTGCGCAACTTTCAACCTCAGAAGCACTGGCAAATCGTGCGATTTCACTGGGCATGGTTCCTAGCGGAACTCCGACATTCCTTGATCTTTCCCAACCCACCGAAGCTGAATTGGCGAAAGAAGTGAAGCCGTGAATCACTACTCATTAGTCGAGAAACGGATCCGTTATGTCGTCGCCATTTCTTTAGTTCTTCTCATTGCTTTTGCGGTACGACTTGTTGATGTCCAGGCGGTACGTGCAGCGGGATATGCCAATCGCGCCGATATGGAGTTAGCAAAGAAATCAATCATCATGGCGCCTCGCGGTGCAATCACTGATATCAACGGTGTGGAATTCGCTCGTAGCGTTACGGCTTATCGAATCTTGGCCGACCAAGCAATCATCGACTATCCAAGGAAACTCGCGGAAATTGCTGCACCAATTCTTGGAATGTCCGTCGCCAAACTCGAACAGGAACTCACGGGCACTCGCAGATATGTTGTCATCTCTCAATCGGTAAAACCCGACGTCTGGCGCAAGCTCGAAACTGCAGTGGATCAATACAACTCTTCGGTCGCCAAAGATAAGAATGGTTATGTAAAGAAATTGGCGGGCTTCTTTGCAGAGCGGATATATGTTCGCGAATATCCAGAGGGAGAACTTGGTGCCGCAGTTGTTGGTTTCATTAACCGCGCCGGTGATGGAGCGGCTGGGCTTGAGTACAGCATGAATTCAACTTTGGCTGGAATTAATGGCGAATACACCTATGCCAATGCAGCCGGCACAATTATTCCGGGAACTCAGAAGATAACCGCTGAAGCAATACGTGGTAACTCGATTCGTTTGACAATTGATCGCGATGTTCAGTGGGTTGCCCAAGAAGCAATTAGAACGGTAGTCAAGAATTCGCGTGCGCTCTCTGGCACTGTGATCGTGATGAATCCAAAGACTGGCGCCATATTGGCTCATGCAACATTCCCATCCTTTGAACCAGGAAACACGAAGAATGTAGATCCATATCGTTGGCAGAACCCATCTGTGCAAGAAGTTTATGAACCAGGCTCTACGGGAAAAATTATCACTCTGGCGTCGGCAATTGAAGAAGGAAAGATTGCACCTGAATCTGTATTGACGATTCCTTACAAGTTGAAACGCTCAAACAAAGTCTTCCATGATCACGAACCTCATCCAGTACAGCGATTGACTCTTGCGGGGGCGCTGGCGGTTTCGAGCAATACTGGCGCAATCAAAATCGGTGAAATGCTTTCAAATGAGAAGCTTCATGGATATTTGAAGAAATTTGGCATCGCGGAGAAGCCTGGATCAGGGCTTCCAGGTGAAGAGAGCGGAAAACTTCTAGCGGTAAAAGATTGGTCAGGAACGACCGCCCCAACAGTGGCTTTTGGACAGGGCTACTCGGTAACCGCGATGCAAGCAACATCTGTTTTCGCAACTATTGCTAATGATGGTGTGCGAGTCACTCCAACAGTGATTGCCGGTGTTAGTGATGCTGCTGGACGTTACACACCTGCTAACAAACAGAAGTCTCTACGGGTAGTGAGCGCTGATACAGCGAAACAAATGCGTTTGATGATGGAGAGCGTTGTTTCTGCATCCGGAACTGCGCCATCTGCTGCAATTCCTGGATATCGCGTCGCAGGCAAAACTGGAACGGCGATGCGCGTTGATGATTCTTGTGGCTGCTATCGCGGATACACCGCTTCATTCATTGGCTTCGCGCCGGCAGATAAACCTGAATTTGTAGTCTCTGTGACTATCCAAGATCCCAAAGGCATACATTGGGGCGGTTATCTCGGCGGTCCAGTCTTCAAGAAAGTGATGAGCTTCGTGCTCAAAGATCAACATATTCCGCCCACACAACCCGCGACATTCACATATGCGCTCAATGAAAAAGATCTCAAAGCTCGCATTGCTGCCGAGGCCGCTACAGCAAATACATCAACGAACAAAACTCGAGTACAGAACAATGACTGAGTTGCGGCGATTCGAACCTAATACCAAGACCTTAGGTGAGATCGCTGCTTTCCTCGGTGCCGACGTTAAAAACCCTTTCGAAAATATCGAAATAACAGGTATTTGTAGTAACTCTCAAGAAATCGAAGAAGGCGACCTTTTCCTTGCTCTTCCTGGAGTTAAGACTCATGGAGGAGCATTCCTTCCATCCGCTGTGGAGCGTGGTGCGAGGGCGGTTCTCACTGACATCGCAGGAAGCGAACTTTCCTCCGTTCGTGA